>DATIUK010000266.1:0-4989 GCA_035466885.1 Casimicrobiaceae bacterium | reverse complement strand
GGCGCCCTGGTGCGTGATCAACGATCGCCGATGCTCGGCCACTCCGAGCCGGGGGGCGGTACGTGCCCGGCCCTGCTCGAGCGGCGAACCGATCGGAACAGCGCGGAGAGCTGTTGGCGCCGTACGCCAAGCTGGCGGGGCTGTACAGACTTCCCGGAAGCGCAGGATATACACAAATGCCCGCACAACCAAGGCTTCGCCCGCCTGGACAATCAGCCCGGTGCTCTTCTTGTCTTTGTTTCACTTTCGTGACAGCGGGCACTGCCGGTCAGAACGCGATGCCGTTCAACTCGGCCCAGCCGGTCCACATGATCTCTATGCCGATGCAGAGCAGGATGAACGCCATCAGCCGCATCATCACCAGCGTGCCGATTTCTCCCAGCCGGTTGAGCACGGTGGCGGAGTTCTTGAATAGAAGATAGAGCGTCAGGGAGACCAGCGCCGCCCCTCCTGCCGCCACCAGTGCGCCAGCGAGAAACAGCACCGGCCGGGTCGGAATCTGGGCGCCGAGGGCAATCGATGCGGCAATCGTTCCCGGTCCGGTGGTGAGCGGAAAGGTCATCGGGAAAAAGCTTTGCCGGACAATCTCGGCGTCCGAGAGCGCCGAGGCCTCTTCGAGCGCCACGGCATGGACTTCGTCGTCGTCGGTGCGGTTGAGCATGCGCCAGGCAGTGGCTGCGACGAGCACGCCGCCGCCGAGGCGGATGACGGGCAGCGAAATGCCGAAGATCTCCAGCACGTAGGTGCCGAAGAGTATCGACGCCACCACCACGAACCAGCTGTTGATGGCAATCTGCCGCGCCAGCCGTGTCGCGAGCGCCCGGTTGGTCCCGACCATGCCGACGAATACGGGGGCCGTGCTGAGCGGATTGATGATCGGCAGCAGCGTCACCGGCACGAGGACGAGCGCTTTCAGAACGGGCACGACGTACGACTCCATGGCGCCTCCGCAGGCGTCCGCCGGATGCGGCGCGCCGGTCGTGAGTCTATCCCGACCTCCGGCGGCCTGCTCAGCCCCCCGCGCCGGGCGATTCCGGGGCGATGCCACCCGTCGCGGGCACGACGCCTCCGCCTTGCGCCGCGGCCGGCACCACCGCTGCGGGCGCGCTCCGCAGGTGCATCTCGCGCTGCGGCATCGGCACCTCGATCCCGGCTTCGGCGAAGCCGTTCTGCACCTGGACCGCCAAGTCGCTGCGCACCAGCAGCCAGTCGGCACTGTCGGTCGTCCAGGCCCGAAGATTGAACTCCAGCGCGCCGGGGGCAAGGCCGGTCAGGATGGCCACCGGTGCCGGCGATGCGGCGATGCCCTGCACCCTGCGGGCGATGCCCACCAGCAGGTCGATCGTGCGCTGCGGGAGGACGCCGTAACCGGTCGATACGTTGATGTCGATCCGGCGCCGGGTGCCGCTGAGCGTCCAGTTCACCAGCTTGTCGGCGAGCAGCATGCCATTGGGCACCACCACTTCCGCGCCTTCAAAGGTCGTCACGATGGTGGCCCGCATGCCGATGTCGCGGACCTGGCCCGACATGCCCGCCACTTCCACCACATCACCGGGCTGGATCGGCCGCTCGAACATCAGGATCAGCCCCGAGACGGAGTTCCTGACCACGTCCTGCAGTCCGATGCCGATGCCGACACCCAGGGCTCCAAAGACGAGCGCCAGTTGCCCGATCTGCAGTCCGGCCGCCGCAAGCGCCGCCAGCAGACCCAGGAACAGCACGCTGTAATAGCTCAGCGTCGAGATGCTGTTGCCCACGCCGCGCGGCAGGGCGAGCGAGGGCAACAGGTCTTCCGCCAGCACCAGGCGGATCGTCCTGGCCAGCCAGAGGGCCGCCCAGATCGCCGCCGCGAACGCCACGATGCTGCCCAGGCTGAGCGACAGCTGGCCGATCTGGAACTGATACGTGAGCACCGCGACGAGCGCGGCGTACAGCGGGCGAAAGACGCGAAACGACTGGAGCGCGTAGACCAGCCAGGCGACCACCATCAGCATGCGACCCAGGCGGGCCGCCAACGGGATCAGCGCGCCGGCATGGCGCCCGACGATCCGCGACAGCGTCGCCCGGGAAACGAGCACCTGGAAAAAAGCCACCAGCACCGTGCTGCCGGCGTACAGGGCCAGCGCGGCGTAACTGCTGTCGAGCAGCGCGCCGGTGAGCATCGTCGCCAGCGAGACGTTGCCCATGATGTTGGAACCCGCCGACACGAGCAGCACGGCACAGGCAACCCAGGCGAGAGCGGTCAGGGCCCGTCCCTTGTTCGGCCGCGCTTCGTCCGCGGCGCTGCGCCGGGCGAGCAGGATGTTCCAGGTCAGCGTCAGCAACATGACCAGGTTCAGCGCGAGCAGGAAGCCACGGTACAGCAGCTGATTGCCCAGCAGCAGCGAGGCCACCACGTTCACGAAATAGAACACCGCGCTGAGGTAGGCCCAGGGGCCGACGAGGGCCAGGACGCGCCGCTGGACCAGCGCGAGCACGGGCACCCAGGCGAGCAGCATCACCGCTTCCTGGCGAACACCTGGCCCCTGGATGTCGTACGCGACGGCACCGAGGAGCACGAGCAGCAGCCAAGCCGCCCAGGGCCGCGACAGGGCCCGCATCGACGGTTCGCTGGCCTCCCCGGCGGCCACCAGCAGCCGGGCGCGGCGCCGAAGCCAGACCATGACCGGCAACAGCAGCACGGCGCCGACCGCGAGCGCCGGCAGCCAGCGCGCATTCGCGGCGTCGTAGTCGCTGGCGAACGCACGCTCGATCTCGAGGCTCCGGCTCAAGCCGACGCTCACCGGCTCGAGCGACTCGGCGTCGCCGAGGGCGAGCCACAACGGAGGCGTGTCCATGGCCACCAGTCGGCGGTCTTGGTCCTCCACCATGTGCGACACGGTGGCGATGCCCTGTTGAACCTGCGTCGCCAACGCGCTGCCCGTGCGCCCGAGATCGAGCAGCTTGGTCAGGGGCGCCGAGACCAGCTTCTCGGCGTCGTCGATCCTGGCTATCAACTCGTCGACGCGCTCCAGCAGCGCGGGCGCCTGACCCGGCGTCTGGCTGGTGGCCTGCCAGATCGCGCGACGATCCGCGAGGTCGGCCAGGTCCTCGGACTTCGCGTTGATCGAGCGTGCCAGTTCCGCCCGCGTCTGCGCGACGGCTCGCTCGTAGAGCAGCCAGTGACGCTGCAGGCTCTCGAGCCGGCGCACCGACAGCAAGGCAAGATCGCTCTTGTTGGATCGCTCCGCGAGTTGCCCGATGGCGGCGGATTGGCGCGCAAACGCCTGCTCGTAGCGCCGAGCCACGTCGGGAACCTCGGCCCGGCGCGCGATGGCCTGGATGTACTGCTCGTCGGCGTCGGCCCGAGCCGGGATGTCGGCCGATCGATGGGCCTGGGCCGCAGCGCCGACCGGCGCAGGATTGGCGTCGGCGCCGGGGGACTGGGCCCGGACGGGTGCGGCTGTGCCCCCGAGCCATGCACACAGCAGCAGTGCGACGATGGCAACCCATCTGCGGCTGGCTCTTGCGCTCACTGGCGTTGATCCTGGTTCGTGACGATGGGGGCCGACGTGCACCTGTGGCGCGAAACGGCTCCCCAGCCGGCCGCCGCGCAGCTATATTGTGCCTCTTTGGCCGGTTCGACGTGGACGCGACCGCGATCGACGCGCTTCGGCGCAACAGGAGACAGTGCAGATGGGCATCAAGAGGGTTCTGAAGTGGTTGCTGATCGGGGTCGTGGTGATCGGCGCGGCCATGCTCGCGCTGCGCTCGTATCGGGTCCTGAGCGGCCCCGAGCTGCAGCCCTGGCACACGTTCGTGCCGGCCGAGTTGCACGCGAGCGAGCTCGACGGCGCCGACTGGGCGCGCTATCTCGCGCAGGAAGGGACCATCTTCGAAAGCGTTCGCACCGAGGTCAGCCGGAAGCTCGAGCCGGACGCGCGCGTGCCCATCAACCGCTACTTCGAGGCCAGCCCGGTCTATCCGGCGCGCTTCGCCCAGGACTGGAACCGGTCGTATGTGATGGAACCCGACGGCAAGCCGCTCGGGGCCGTGGTGCTGCTGCACGGGCTGACGGACTCGCCGTACAGCCTGCGGCACATCGCGAAGCGCTACCGCGACCGCGGCTTCGTCGCCATCGGCGTCCGCCTGCCGGGGCACGGCACCGTGCCGGCCGGCCTGACCAACGTGCGCTGGGAAGACTGGATGGCGGCCACGCGGCTGGCGGTGCGCGAGGCGCGCCGGCGGGTGAGCGCCCCGGGACCGTTGCACCTGGTCGGGTTTTCGAACGGCGGCGCGCTGGCGATGAAATACGCACTCGACGCGATCGAGGAACCGAAGCTGGCCCGGGTCGACCGCATCGTGCTGATCACGCCGATGATCGGGATCACGCGCTTTGCGCGCTTTGCCGGCCTGGCCGGCCTGCCGGCCGTGCTGCCGCCGTTTGCGAACGCGGCCTGGCTCAGCGTGGTGCCGGAGTTCAACCCGTTCAAGTACAACTCGTTCCCGGTCAACGGCGCCCGCCAGTCGTACCGGATGACCGACGCGCTGCAGACCCAGCTCCAGCGCCTGGCGCGGGCCGGCCAGCTCGGAAGCCTGCCGCCGGTGCTGACTTTCCAGTCGGTGGTCGACTTCACCGTCAGCACGCCGGCGATCCTGACCGCGCTGTACTCGCTGCTGCCCGACAACGGCAGCGAGATCGTGCTCTTCGACGTCAACCGCACGGTGAAATTCGGCCCGCTGCTGCGCCCCTCCGCCTATGTCGCGCTCGATCGCCTGACGCCGACGTCGCCGCAGCCGTACCGCTTCACCGCGATCGTGAATGCGAGCGACGACAGCGAGGCCGTGGTCGAGCGCAGCATCGCGCCTGGCCAGCTGCAAGCGGCGGACCGGGCGCTGAACCTGCCCTATCCGGCCGGCATCTTCTCGCTGTCGCACCTGGCGATCCCGATTCCCATGGACGATCCGCTGTATGGGCTCAAGCCCGACCCGAAGGCGCCGCCCGAGTTC
>DATIUK010000265.1:0-6847 GCA_035466885.1 Casimicrobiaceae bacterium | reverse complement strand
CTCGGGATGACCGCGGTGATCCAGGTCTTCGTCTACCCGGATGCGTGGGTCACGCACCTGTCCTGGGCGGGGTTGCTGCTGTTGCTGGTCGGTCGCGGGGGCGGCAAGTGGTCGCTCGATCGCATGCTCGGCATCCGGTGACGCTGCAGGGGTAGCGCCGGGTCGTCGCGGGACCGGGCAGCCGCCTCGCCTACGCGGGGCCGTGATGCTGCCGCCACCATCGGAAGATCAGGCTGCGCGGCGGCTCCCTGCCCGAGCACACCCAGGCGATCGTCCCCGGCTCGACCAGGTAGCGCCGCTGCAGTCGTTGCGCCACCGCATCGCCGACGAACAGGATCCGGTCGGCGGGCTTGAGCGCGGTGTCGGCGGCGGGCAGCATCTGCCGCTGCCCGCCGCGTTCGAGCATCAGCGCCGCGACCTTGAGTCGTTCCGGGGGCGCGGTCGGGTCCGCGGCCAGGTGCGCGATGCGGAACGGCTCGCCGTCCCGCTGGAAGAAGGCGCCGAACATCCCCGGTTGCAGCACGTCGCATTCGAAGGTCCACGCCCGGGGCGCACCGTCGCCGACTTCCGCGTGCACGCGGTCGATGGCTGCCTGCGCCAGGGCCTCGTCCGTCGCGCGCAGCTCGGCGAGGAAGCGGCCGAGCATCGGCGTCTTGAGCACCTGCAGGCACTCGTGGATCATGATGTCGGATTGCACGAACTTGAGATCGGCATCGGCTGCATCGATGAGCGCGCGGTCCTGCATGTGGTTCTGGCGGATCACGACGAAGATGTCGGGCCGCACGCGGCGGGCCAGCGTCGTTGCCCCGAGGTTCACCGCGTCGACGTCGGCGCCGGCGACCAGCACGTCGGCCTCGGCGATGCCCGCGTCGCGCAGGACATTCTCGGTGAAGTCGCCGTGGAGCAGCCGCCGCTCCCTGTCGTCGTGGCTCAGCGGATCGAAGGCGCGCCACTCGATGCCCTCGCGGTCGAGCATCGCGGCGAGCGCGCGGCCGAAGCGTCCGAAGCCGACCAGCACCCAGCGTCCGCGCGGGACCGGCGGAACCTCGTGGCAAGGCGAGCCGGGCGCCGCCGTCAGCCACTCCTCGAGCTGGAGGATCGCCGGCGCGCGCAGGCCGATGCCGACGTTGACGGCGAACGTGGTGAACGGGTTGATGACCTCGACACCGCCGAAAGACTCGAGGTTGATCCGGGCGACCTCGGACTTGGCGCGGGCGACGATCTGCAGCCCGGGGGAGAGCACACGGGCGCCGATCGCGATCGCCTGATTGACCGCGTCCTCGCCGGCCAGCGCGATCAGGCCGAGGCAGTGCGGACTGCGGATGCCGCAGTCCTCGAGCACGTCGGCGAGCCGTGCGTCGGAGACGAGGGTCAGCGGCGACGTCGCGAAGTCCTGGATCGCCGTTCGCGCCGCACGGATCGCATCGGGCTCCACGATGACCAGCCGGTTGCCGAGGCGGTCGAGCGCGCGGGCGAGCCTCGCACCGCTCTGGCCGTAGCCGCACAGGACGTAGAACGGCTCGGCAATGCCGCCCACCCGCCACTTGAACACGCTGCGCGCGAGCAGCGCGCGAAAGGTCGCGTCGTTGGCCAGCGCGATCGCCGAGCCCAGCGTGTAGGCCCAGCCGATCACCGACAGGTAGATCGAGAACGTCACCCAGAGCCGCTGCGCGTCGGTGAACGGATACGGGATCTCGCCGAAGCCGATCGTCGTCGCCGTGTAGCTCATCACGTAGAACGCGTGGAAGATCGACAGCGGGCGTACCTGTCCTTCGCCATCGATCCCCGGAATCAGCGCGAGGCCGCCGACCGAGATCGCGTAGACGACGATGAGCGTGATCAGCGGCGCACGGAACCGCCGCAGCAGCAGGAACAGGACGTCGTACATGCCGTGGGCCCGCTCGCCGCCCTCGCGTGGCGTGTCCTAGCGCCCCTGGCGTATCGTCTCGCCGAGCAGCAGGATGACCGAGAAGAGGTTGGCGAGCAGCGCGCCGCCGGACAGCGACACCACGATGGAGATGACGTGGCCATCGACCGGCGCACGGACGACGTAGAGCTGCCACACCCAGACCATCGATGCCGCCAGCAGCTGGAACGACGCGACCAGGCTGGTGGCGAGGTGCGTGGCACCCAGCTGAGTGCGGTCGCCGAACTTGAGCACCGTGGCAATCAGGTTGACTACCACCGCCGCGAAGAGCTCCATCGGATGGTGGAGTTCGACGCGCTCGATGTCGCCGATGAAGAAGCCGAAGTTCAGCGTGCAGGCAAAGATGATGAAGAATCCGAAGATGACCTTTTCGAGGTTCACGAATGGCTCCGGGTCGCAGGGTCTGGATCGACAATGATAGTCGATCGCCGCCGCCGATCCCGCGCCGCGTACGCATCGACGGCGCCGCTGCGCCGGCCGCCGGCGCAGATCAGGCCGCGGCGCGGGTCTGCGGCGGGGCGTCCAGCTTCGCCTGCGCGTCGCGCAGCGCCGTGCGCAGGCCCTCCTCGACGACCGGGTGGTAGAACGGCATCGCCAGCATCTGTGCGACGCTGAGCTGCATCTGCAGCGCCCAGGCGAGGAGATGGCCGATGTGCTCGGCGTCGGGCCCGATCATCTCGGCGCCCAGGAAGCGACCGGTGGCGGCCTCGGCATAGACGTGCAGCAGGCCGCGGTGCCGCAGCATCACCCGGGCGCGGCCCTGGTCTTCGAAGGAGACGGCGCCGGTGACGTGGGCGATGCCGCGCAGCGCCGCGTGGCCGCCGCCGACCACGGCAATCTGGGGATCGCAGAACACGACGCCCAGACCGGCGCGTCGCTGCCCGGCGCGAACCTCGGGATAGCGCGCGGCATTCTCACCGGCGATGCGGCCCTCGTCGGCGGCTTCGTGCAGCAGCGGCAGGTCCTGCGTGGCGTCGCCGGCGATGAAGACGTGGCTGCTGCCGCAGCGCAGCGTGTGGCGGTCGTGGACGGGCACGCCGTGCGCGCCGAGCGCGAGCCCGGTGTTCTCGAGCCCGAGGCCGTGGACGTTCGGCCTGCGACCGGTCGCGGCAAGCAGGTAGGTGAAGCGCTCCACCTGCGTGCTGCCGTCCAGCGCGCGATAGGTGACCACGACGTGATCGCCGTCGCGGGCGACGTGCGCGTGCGCATCGGTGTCGAGATAGAACTCCGCGCCGAAGCAGCGCCGCGCGTACGCGACCAGCGCCGGATCGGCGAGCGGCCCGATGCCGCCCCCGCGTCCGAACACCTTGACCCGCACGCCGAGGCGGTGCAGTGCCTGCCCGAGCTCGAGACCGATGACGCCGGGGCCGAAGACGGCCACGCTCTCCGGCAGGTCGTCCCACTCGAACACCGAGTCGTTGGTCACGAGGCGGTCGCCCAGCGCCTTCCACGCCGCCGGATACGCGGGTGACGATCCGGTGGCGACGACCACGCTCGTCGCACGAATGGCCAGCCGGTCGTCGACCCGCAGCGTGTGCGCGTCGGCGAAGCGGGCGCGGCCGACGATCCGGTCTTCGACCGGAATGCGGTCGACGCCG
Organism: Casimicrobiaceae bacterium; assembly: GCA_035466885.1. Classification (GTDB taxonomy): domain Bacteria; phylum Pseudomonadota; class Gammaproteobacteria; order Burkholderiales; family Casimicrobiaceae; genus CAIWHR01. The sequence continues at coordinate 3,322 of DATIUK010000265.1, read as the reverse complement.
TCGAGGACGAAGCCGACAAAGCGGTCGCGCTCCCGCTTGACGCGTGCCATCACCGCCCGCCCGTCGATCTTCACGGGGCCGTCGATCGCCAGCCCGAACGCGGCGAATCGCTCGACCGCGTGCGCGGCCTCGGCCGCCGCGAGCAGCAGCTTGCTCGGCATGCAGCCCACGCGCGCGCAGGTCGTGCCGTAAGGGCCGGCCTCGACGATCAACGCGCGCTTGCCTGCGGCCTTGGCGGCGCGGTAGGCGGCAAGTCCGGCGGTGCCGGCGCCGATGACGGCGACGTCGGTCTCGACTTCGCGCAGGGTCGGATGGAGCTCGCTTTTCATCGTGGTTCCTTCTGCAGTGGGGGGCGGGTGCCGGTGGCGCACCGGCACCCGCCGGTCGTGGCGGGGGGGCTACGCGGCGCGCCGCAGGTAGGCGTCGAGATCCTCGGCGCCGCCGATCAGGCGACCGTTGATGAAGACCTGCGGGACGGTGCCCGCACCGGCGATGGCGCCGATGGCGCGCGAGCGGATCGTGTGCGGCAGCGGCAGCTCGACGTAGTCGTACCCCGCCTCGGTCAGCGCGCGCTTGGCCCTGGCGCAGAACGAACAGCCCTCGCGGGTGAGGATCGCGACCTGATCGGGCTTCTTCGCCGCCGGGTTGATGTAGGCGAGCATCGTGTCGGCATCGGAGACCTTGAACGGGTCGCCCGGCTCGTTCGGCTCGATGAACTGCTTTTCGATCCGGCCATTGCGCACGAGCATCGAGTAGCGCCACGAGCGCTTGCCGAAGTTGAGGTCCGACTTGTCGACGAGCAGGCCCATCTTCTCGGTGAACTGGCCGTTGCCGTCGGCGAGCAGGAAGACGTTGGCAGCCTCCTGGTCGCGACCCCAGGCCTCCATCACGAAGGGGTCGTTGACCGAGAGGCAGACGATCGCGTCGATCCCCTGCGCCTTGAACACCGGCCAGAGCTCGTTGTAGCGCGGCAGGTGCGTCGACGAGCAGGTCGGCGTGTAGGCGCCGGGCAGCGAGAACACGACCACGTTCCGGTTGCCGAAGATCTCGGCAGTGGTGACGGTCGCCCACTCGCCGTCGCGGCGGATGCGGAAGCTGACCTCGGGGACGTTCTGGCCCTCGCGGACGGGGAAGTTGGCTTGCGGCATGGCTTGGCTCCTTGTTGGGTGATGAACGGCAGGCGAATGATGGAGCGTCCGAAGCCATTAAACAAATGAAACCTTCTAATTACAGTGATAGACGGAGTGTATGAACCCTCGCTGCCGGCGAAGACGCTGCGGGCGGGGGTCCGCTAAGGCGAACGCATCTGGACGGATGGCGCGCCTGGCGCGATGATGATCGACACGGGTGAACGCAAACGGTTGGCGCAGGCGGTGCGGCCGTCACCCGCGCATGGCGCCGGCCGCCCGCCATTGGAAGCGAGGAGCAGGCAATGCGCACGATCGTCGCTGCCGTGGTCACTGCCTTGGTGCTGCCGCTCGCCGCGGGACTCGGCGGGGGCGGCGCTCGCTGGCGCGACTTCGCGGTCGTCGCCGCATTCACGATTCCCGCGACCCTCGCGGGCATTCTCGCCTGCCGGCGGCTGCGGCGCAGCGGCTCGCTGACCTGGTGGACGGCGGGGGCCGCCGGCGCGGTCATCGGCTTCGCCTGTGCGCTGCCGTTCGGTTTTCGCGACCCGGCGTTGCTCGCTTTCACCGTGCCGGTGTTCGCGAACATCGGCGCGGTCCACGGGTTGGTCTACTGGGGGCTGGCTGCGTGGCAGCCGCGCGGCCGTGCGGTGACCGCCTAGGCGTCCTCGGCGTAACGGCCGCGGGTGGGCCGCTCGACCGCCGCGTAGTCGGCGAACGCCAGGGCGACGCTGCGCGCGTGGTCGCCGGCATTGAAGTTGATCCGCGGCTGTTCCGCCAGCGCGTCGTCGCAGTAGGTGGGCAGCGCGAAGAGCTGCCCGAAGGGCGGGATCGATCCGGGAGCCAGCGCGGTCAGTGCCGCGACTTCGTCCGGCGTGGCAAAGCGCAGGCGCTTCCATCCGAGCGCCTTGCGCACGCGCCGGCCGTCGAGCCGGCGGTCGCCGGGGAGCACGAACAGCACGAACCGGTCGTCGACCCGGCAGACGAGCGCCTTCGCGCCGCTCGCGAGCGGGGTCCCACGGACCCGCGCCGCCTCCTCGCTGGTATGCACAGGCGGATGGTGCAGCACGTCGTAGGCGACGCCGTGCGCGTCGAGGAGGATGGTGAGGCGGTCGAAGACGGTCATGCCGCGATGTCGAAGGGTAACGGAGCGGGCGCGTGTCCCAGCGAGTCTCCGCTGCGACCGGGGGCGCCGGACGCAGTCCGCGAGCGCGTCGCCGGCCGCCCACTGGCCGCCCGCGAGCGCGCGTGATAACGTCACCGCTGCCGTTTCCGCAATGATCGCACAGGCACCGACGCCATGCCCGACGACCTCTCTTCGCTCCTCCAGCTCAACGCGGCCGTGCTCTCGGACGTCATGGACGGCCTCGGGCTGCAGCAGCGCGCGATGCGCTCGTTCATCCGCCCGCTCGACGACGACCTGCAGCTCGTCGGGCGCGCGCGCACCGGCCTATACATGCCGGTCTACGAGTTACGGGACGGGGAGAACCCCTACGAGGTCGAGATCGCGCTGGTCGACGACCTCAAGCCGCGCGACGTCGTCGTGCTCGCGTGCAACGGCCCGACCGAGCGCATCGCTCCGTGGGGCGAGCTGCTGTCGACGGCAGCGTCGGCGCGCGGGGCGAGCGGGTGCGTCACCGACGGGCTGGTGCGCGACGTCCGGCAGATCCGGGCGATGCGCTTTCCGGTGTTCCACGGCGGCATCGGCCCGCTCGACACCCGGGGGCGGGCGCGGATGGTCGAGCGCGACACGCAGGTCGAGTGCGCGGGCGTTGCGGTGAAGAGCGGGGACATCGTGTTCGGGGACGTCGACGGCGTCGTCGTGATCCCGCGCGACCGCGCGCGCGAGGTGATCGAGCTGGCCGTCGCCAAGGTGACCGGCGAGAACCGCACGCGTGACGCGCTGCGCCGTGGCGATCTCCTGGCCGACGTCTTCCGCCGGTTCGGCGTGCTTTGAGAAGGTGTGAACGAATCCCCCATGACCGCTCATCCCGCCCAAACGGCCCCACTCTGCGTTGCAAATGCTCGCCGTAGCTGGGGCTACGGCTGCGTTGTGTGCCTTGATTGGGGCCGTTTGGGCGGTCTGCTCGGCCACGCGGGATTCATTCACACCTTCTGAGGGGCGGTCGATGAGCGTGGGCGCGGACTCGGCCAAGGAGTGGCGCATCGGGCTCGTCGGCTACGGCGAGGTCGGC
>DATIUK010000264.1:0-5191 GCA_035466885.1 Casimicrobiaceae bacterium | reverse complement strand
ATCGATTCATGGGTTCTCCTGAAGGGGTGGTGGGAACAACGCTGACGCTAACAGCCTGGCTGCCCCGATTATTCCCAAGGCGCTGCCGACCGATCGACGCCGGTCGCCGGGCCCCGGCCGGAAGCGCTCGCCGGAACCTCCGCGCGGCCTCCCCAAACCCGGCGGAGTCGAGCACAATCCGGCGATTGCCCCGCCTGGCGCGCCCGCCACCCCCGCAAGGGACGGCGCAGCCGGCGATCAGGCGCCGCCCCGGACCTCGCCCCGATGACCCTGCACCTATTGATGGTTTCGACACTGCTGCTCGCGTGCGGACTCGCGCCGGCGCAGCCCTCGCCGGCGCCGATGGCCACCGCGACGCCGAACGATGCCGCGCGCGGCTTCTACGCCGTGGTCCTCGCGTGGCGCAACTGGGGCGTCCCGCCGGCGGCGAGCCGCAATCCGTTCACGCCGGTCGTCTCGGCCGGCCTCGGCGGCGACCTCGCGGCGGCCAACCTCGCCGCCGAACGCGGAACCCCCGTCGGCGTGCCGCCCGGCTGGCCGGGCGACCTCTTCACCTCGCTGGCCGAAGGCGCGCAACGCGCCGACGTCGGCGCCTGCACGCGCAGCGGCGAGTCGGCCCGCTGCGACGTCACGCTGACGGTTCGCGACCCCACGAGCGGCATCGACCGGCGCTGGCACGACACCGTGCTGGTCCGGCGCGAACGCGGCAGCTGGGTGGTCGACGACGTCGTCTACGGGGGACGCTGGCCGGGGGCGAACAGCGGGACGCTGCGCGCCAGTCTGCAGGCGCTTGCTGCGCCGCCCGCTCCGCCGCCGCCGTCGCCTCGACCCTCGCTCCCGCCCTCGCGCTGACCGGCTTTTCGCCGACCCGCGCAGGTCACACCAGGAACAGCGTCGCCAGCCCCAGGAAGATGAAAAAGCCGCCGGAATCGGTGACCGCGGTGATGAGGACCGAGGAGCCGAGCGCCGGATCGCGGCCGTACCGGATCATCGCCATCGGAATCAGGACCCCCATCAGCGCGGCGAGCATCAGGTTCAGCGTCATCGCCAGCACCATGACCAGCCCCAGCGCCACGTCCCGGTAAAGCATCATCGCGACCAGCCCCATCACCCCGCCCCAGATCACGCCGTTGATCAGGCTGACGACGATCTCCTTCCTGATCAGCTGCCGCGCGTTGGCGACGGTCACCTGACCGAGCGCGGCGGCGCGCACGATCATCGTGATCGTCTGGTTGCCGGAGTTGCCGCCGATGCCGGCGACGATCGGCATCAGCGCCGCCAGCGCGACGAGCTTCTCGATCGAACCCTCGAACAGGCCGATCACGCGCGAGGCGATGAACGCGGTGACGAGGTTGACGGCCAGCCACGCCCAGCGGTTCTTGAACGACGCCCAGACCGACGCGAAGACGTCCTCCTCCTCGCGCAGGCCGGCCTGCGCCAGCAGGTCCTCCTCGCCGCTTTCGCGGACGAAATCGAGGATCTCGTCGACGGTCACGCGCCCGACGAGCCTGTCGTTGGTGTCGACGACCGGCGCGGAGACGAGGTCGTAGCGCTCGAATGCGTGCGCCGCCTCGTCGGCCTTCTCGTGCTGCAGCAGCTTGACCTGCGGCGCCTCCATCACCTCGGCGACGGTCCGCTCCGGGTCGTTGACCAGGAGCTTGCCGACCGGCAGCACGCCGAGCAACGACTCCTGGCGGTCGACGACGAACAGCTGGTCGGTGTGCGAGGGCAGTTCGTCGAAGCGCCGCAGGTAGCGCAGCACGACCTCGAGCGTCACGTCGGGGCGCACGCTCACGTCCTCGAAGTCCATCAGTGCGCCGACCATGTCGTCGTCGAAGGACATCGCCGCGCGCAATTGCTCGCGTTCCTCGACCGGCAGCGACTTGAAGACGTCGTCGATGACCTCCTGCGGGAGGTCGGGGGCGAGCTCGGCGATCTCGTCGGTCTCGAGGGACTCCGTCGCGGCGACGAGCTCCTCGGTGTCCATCGACGAGATCAGCGACTCGCGGACGGCGTCCGACACCTCGAGCAGGATGTCGCCGTCGCGCTCGGCCTTGACGAGGTCCCAGATGTAGAGCCGCTCGTCGAGCGGCAGCGCCTCGAGGATGAACGCGATGTCGGCCGGGTGCAGCGTGTCCAGCTTGCGCTGCAGAACCGCCTTGTCCTGCTTGAAGACCAGCGAGTCGACGAGATCGGAGCGATCGGCGCCGAGGCCGTGCTCCATCTGCTCGTAGACGAGCCCTTCGATCAGCCGGTGCCGCCGCAGCAGCGTCGTTACTTCGGCGAGCGCGTCCTGCGGGCTCTCGTGCGCCTCGCGCCGGTCGGTGCCGGTGGTCTCGATCTCGACGGACATGGCGAAGGCGCGTTCAAGCGGCGGGCGTGGGGGTTGTCGGACTGCGGGCATTCTAGTCGGATTCGCCGGCCCCGCCCACCCTTCCCGCCTGCGGACGCCCCCATGGTCTGTTCACGCCGGCCGGCAAGCGCGAACGGGGACCCGTCAGGGCAGCGCCGCCGACGGCATCCGCCCGACGATGATCCCGATCTTGCGATTGAGGCCCGGCGCGCCCGGGTTGCGCTCGTAGAAGCGCGGGTTGGGCGCCATCGCGGCCAGCCGCGCCGCCTGCTCGACGGTGAGAGCCCCCGCGCCGACGCCGAAGTAGCGGCGCGCCGCCGCCTCGGCGCCGAACACCCCGTTGCCCCACTCGATCACGTTGAGGTAGAGCTCCAGGATGCGCCGCTTGGGCAGCATCGCCTCCAGCAGCACCGTGATCACCGCCTCCTGGGCCTTGCGAAAGTAGCTCTTGGCCGGAGACAGGAACAGGTTCTTGGCGAGCTGCTGGGTGATCGTCGATCCCCCGGCGACGATCCGCCCCCGCTTCTGGTTCTTCTCAAGCGCGCGCTCGATGCCGTCCCAGTCGAAGCCTTCGTGGTCGACGAACTTCGCGTCCTCCGCGGCAATGACCGCGCGCTTCAGAGCCGGCGCGATCTGTCCGTAGTCGACCCACTGGTAGCGCAGTCGAACCCCGGGGTTCTTCGCCTGCGCCTCGTCCATCCGCCGGGCCATGAACGAGGTCTCGGCCGGCGGGTGGCCGGCCCACCACGCGATGTGCGCGGCGATCCACACCAGCCACGCGACCCCGACCGCCGCGATGGCGGCCGCGAGCCACGAGGCGATGCGCAGCGGCTTGGGCAGGGACATGGCGAAGACTCGCATTGGCACCGGGGCGCAGCGGCCTGCCGCGCCCTGCACGGTCAGGTCGCGAGCTTGCGCAGCAGCGGAAAGACGTGCGCAGTGCGCGGACGCACGCCGCGCCACAGGTAGAAGCTCTCCGCCGCCTGCTCGATCAGCATCCCCAGGCCGTCGGCCGAGCGCGTGACCCCGCCCTGGCGCGCGAGCTCGAGGAACGGCGTCGGCTCGTCGGCCAGCGCGTAGACGAGGTCGTAGGCAAAAGTCGTCGGCGCGAAGATCGTCGATGGACAGGGCGGCGCGCCCAGCGGCCGGTCGGCCATGCCGTAGCTGGTCGCGTTGATGACGACATCGGCGACGTGGTGCGCCTCGCTGGCGACGTTGACGAGGTCCTGCGGCGCCACGGCGCGGATCGGGCCCCAGGCCGAGAACTCGCGCGCCAGCGCCTCGGCCCTGGCCATGGTGCGATTGGACAGGGTGATCGCTGCGGCGTGGGCGTCGAGGATCGGCTGCAGGATGCCGCGCGCCGCGCCGCCGGCTCCCAGCACGATGATGTGCTTGCCGCCGAGCGTCACGCCGAGGTTCTCGATCAGGTCGTGGACGAGGCCGGCGCCGTCGGTGTTGTCGGCGTACCAGTGATCGCCGACGCGCTTCAGCGTGTTCACCGCACCCGCGCGGCGCGCCCGCTCGCTGCACTCCCGCGCCAGCGCGAACGCTTCGAGCTTGAACGGCACCGTGACGTTGAGCCCGCTGCCACCGTTGGCCGCGAAGCGGGCCACTTCGGTCGCGAACCCGTCCAGCGGCGCGAGCAGCCGGCCGTAGGTCAGGAGCTGGCCGGTCTCCCGCGCGAACGCCGCGTGGATCAGCGGCGACTTGGAGTGCGCGATGGGGTTGCCGATGACGGCGTAGCGATCGGTCATGTGCGGTGGTCCCGGGTCCGCGCGGCGGCGGCGCAGGCATCGGCCGAGCGGCCGCGATGCCGGGCCGTCTTCCCTTTGCCCGCGGGATTTCGGCTCGGCGTCATTCGCTGCGCAGCTCGTCGCCCTTGGTGAAGGTCCAGGTGCGGGTGATGTGCAGGATGTCGGTGTCGCGGCGGATGTCCGGCGGCAACGGCGCGAACGGCGCCGACATCTCGACGATCTTGATCGCCGCGGCATCGAGCACCCGCTGTCCGGACGAGCGCTCGACGCGCACGCCCTCGACGCTGCCGTCGGCGCGGATGGAGACGGTCAGCAGCAGGTTGCCGTAGAGCCTCAGCTGGCGCGCGGCCTCCGGATAGTTGAGGTTGCCGACGCGCTCGACCTTGAGGCGCCAGTCCTCGACGTAGCGGGCGAAGCGGTACTCCTCGGCGCGCGCCCCGACGAAGCGACGCTTGGGCCGCTTCTGGTAGGCGTCCATCTCCTTGGCGATCTGCGCCTCGAGCCGCATCGCCTCCAGCGTGCGCTGCATCAGCTCGCTGGCCGTCGGCGCCTCGGACTTCTCGGGGGCCTCGGCCGGCGTCGGCGCGGGAGTGGCCACCGGCTGGCTGTTGAGCTGCGTCAGCAGCTCCTTCGCCTGCCGCTCCAGCGTCTCGATCTTCTGCGTGGCGACCTTGACCTCGGTCGCCCTGCTCTCGCGCGGCAACACCGGCAACGGCGTCTTGGCGCGGCGCTCCTCGTCGGTGTTGCCGCCGCCGTCGAGGTTCGCCTGAGCCAGGATGTCGGCCTTGGTCGGCTTGGCTTTCGACTTGGCGTTGACCAGCGCGACCTCCAGCGGCGGCCCCCGGTCGAGCATCTTCTTGAGGTCGAACGGCTGGAAGCGGATCGCCAGCACGACCGCGTGGAGCGCGATCGAGACCCCCAGCGTCCAGACCAGCAGCCGATCGTCCCGCCGCGGCGACAGCAGGGGCGGCAGCCACGAGGTGCCGCCCGCGCGCGGCACCGCCCGCCGCTCGGGCGTCCGGGCGGCCGGCGCGTTCGCCATCGCGGCGGGCGCCTTGGGCTGCGGCTTCGGACGTGTGGGCGG
>DATIUK010000263.1:0-8684 GCA_035466885.1 Casimicrobiaceae bacterium | reverse complement strand
GAACGCCGTAGGCGGCGCCGAACTTGGCCATCCAGACGAACATGTAGATGCAGAGCTCCTGCGCCCAGCCCATGTGGATGCCGAGCAGGAAGTCCTGGACGCCGGGGATCGGCAGGCCCGACGCGTAGCGGTGCAGCACGGCGACGAAGATGATCACCGTGGCGGCGCCGATGAGGAACGTGATGATCCATTCCTCGAGGTGATCGAGGGCGCGATTCAGCATCTTCCGGTCTCCTCCCGGTCGGCGGACCTGCGGAACTTCGAGTTGCTGCAACCGGCCGCCCGTCGTTGCGACGGGCGCCGGGCACGACGGGCCTCAGTCTCTCAGTCGGCCTTGAAGTCGGTTTCCTTGTAGAACGCCTGGATCGTCTCCTTGCCGATCCGGCTCTCCATCTCCTTGTGCACCGGGACCATCGCCTTCTTCCACGCCGCGCGCTCCTGCGGCGTCGGCACGTAGACGGCCGTCTTGCCGGAGGCCTTGATCTTGTCCAGCGACTGGTCGTTCTCCTGCTTGGCGATGGTGTTGGCGTACTTGGTCGCCTCGGCCATCGCCGCCTCGAGCTCCTTGCGCACGTCGGCGGGCAGCCCGTCCCAGAACTTCTTGTTGGCGATCACCGCGTAGCCGAGGTAGCCGTGGTCGGTGACGATCGCGTGCTTCTGCACCTCGTGCATCTTCTGCGTGTACATGTTGGACGGCGGGTTCTCGGTGCCGTCGACCACGCCGGTCTGCAGCGCCTGGTAGACCTCGGAGAACGCCATCGTCTGCGGGATCGCTCCGACCGCGCGCATCTGGGCTTCGAGCACCTTCGACGACTGGATGCGCATCTTCTGGCCCTTGATGTCGGCGGGGACCTTGAGCGGCTTGTTGGCGGAGAGCACCTTGAAGCCGTTGTCCCAGTAGGCGAGGCCGACGATGCCCTTGGGCTCGAGCTTCTTCAGCAGCGCCGCGCCGGCGGGTCCGCCGGTGACCTTGTGCAGTTCGGCGGTGCTGTCGAACATGAACGGAAGGTCGAAGACCTCGAACTCGCGCACGCCCAAGGGACCGAACTTGGCGAGCGACGGGGCGAGGAGCTGCACCGAGCCCAGCGACAGCGCCTCCATCTCCTCGCCGTCCTTGTAGAGCTGCGAGTTGGGATAGATCTCGATCTTGACCTTGCCCTTCAGCTTCGCCTCGGCGAGCTCCTTGAACTTCTCGGCGCCCTTGCCCTTCGGCGTGTCGGGGGCCACGACGTGGCTGAACTTGATCACGATGGGCGCCTGCGCGAGCGCGGCACCGGCGGCGAAGACCACTGACGTGGCCAGCGCGAGGGCGAGACGGAATGGCGTGAATCTCATCGGAATCCTCCAGTAGGGCTGCAGTTACGAAAAGATGTTCCGCGTCTTGTTGTTGTCTGCCGCACCGTTGCCCGCGGGCTGCGTACGGCGCTTCGCTGCCCGCAATTAGGCTGGCAACCGTCCGAACTGTCAACGGGCGCGTGCCGGTTCGCGCGGGGCCCCGAAAGACCTTCGCCGCCGGTCGGCTTTGCGCGGTCCCGCTGCGACAATTTGACGCAGGCTACGCTGCGCCGAGCGCTCCCGCGTTGACCCGAGTCAAGGTTTGCCGCGGTTGCGGGAGCCAGGTGACGACGACGCCGGGCTGCCCCTCCCCGGGCGACGCAGCCGGATCCGCGCCGATCCCCGGGACGGCGACCAGGTCCTGGCCGCGAAACAGCAGCGGCCAGGCGTCGCGCTGCCAGGTCGGAATGCCCTGCTGCTGGAAGAGGTGGGTCAGCAGCTGTCGCGGCCGGCCCGGGCCGGGGCACAGCCGCTCGCCGCGGTCGCGCCGGCGGACGCAGAGCGGCGCGGTTCCGGCCGTGTCGACGGCGAGACTCCGGCCCTGCGCCGGGGCGAACACCAGGCGTCCGTGCGGCAACGCGATCTCGGCTTCGCCCGCCCATCGGCGTTCGTCCCACAGGAACGGGGGAGCGTGGACGACGACCCGCCGGCGATGGAGCCCGATCTCGACACCCTCGTGCGCGATGCGGACGCGCGCATCGGCGGCCGCCCCGGTCAGCTGTCGCAGCATCGCGTCGAGGCGGGCCGTCGACGGCGCTGCAAGCGCGTGCCGGTGCAGGAACCAGCGCAGCAGGTTGCGCGCGCGGTGCACGCCCCGCGCCGCCGCCCGCTCGAGGCAGTCGCGCTCGAGCGTCGGGCCGTCGACCGGGTCGGTCCCGATGCCATCCGCGGCATCGAGCGCAGCGAGCTCGTCGGCGAGTCGGGCGGCGTCGGCCTGGTGCGCGGCTGCGCGCAGCAACGTCCGCGGGTACCCGGGGAACGCCGCGGCGAGCCGCGGCGCCACGTCGGCCCGGAGGTAATTGCGGCGGATGCCGAGGTCGGCGTTCGAGTCGTCCTCGACCCAGCCGACGTCGCGCGCCTTCGCGGCAGCCCGCAGCGTCGTCCGCGGCAGGCCGAGCAGCGGGCGCAGCAGATCCGGCCCCGCATCCCGTGTTCGCCGCGCCGGCATGGCCGCGAGCCCGGCCGGGCCCGCCCCGCGCAAGAGCTGCAGCAGCAGCGTCTCCGCCTGGTCGTCGGCGTGGTGGGCGAGCGCGATGGCGTCGACGTCGAGCCGGGCGAAGGCGCCGTAGCGCGCGGCGCGGGCGTCGGCTTCGCGGCTCGCACCGGCGCGGCGCGGGACCGCCACGCGCACGAGCTCCAGCGGGACGCCGCGGGCCGCGCACTCGGCGGCGCAGAAGGCAGCCCAGGCATCGGCGTGCGGCGAGATTCCGTGGTGGACGTGGACCGCGGACAGCGCGATGCCGAGCCTGCTCGCGAGGCTCGCTGCGACGTCGAGCAGGAGCATCGAGTCGCAGCCGCCGGACAGTCCGATCGCGACACGCGGCGGGCGCGTCATCGCGGCGCCGACGGCGTGCCGCCAGGCGGCGAGCGCTTCCGTGACGGCGGCGCCGACCGTGTCGTCCGGAGAGGGCGGCGCCGCGGTGCTCATGAGTAGGCGAGGGCGCAGCGCTGCGGGGTTCGCTCGCGGCCCTAGCCCGCAGGGATTTCCTTGAACTTGCCGTAGCCGAGGATCTTCTCCTCGCGCTTCTCGACCAGCGCGTCGATCGACTGCTCCTGCAGCTGCCGCAGCGCCTCGGCGAGCGCCTTTTTCAGCGCGACCATGATCGCCGCGTGGTCGCGATGCGCGCCGCCGACCGGCTCGGTGACGACCTTGTCGACGAGGCCGAGCTGCTTCAGCCGCGGCGCGGTGATGCCGAGGATCTCCGCGGCCTCGGCCGCGTTGTCGGCGCTCTTCCACAGGATCGACGCGCAGCCCTCGGGGGAGATCACCGAGTACGTCGAGTACTGCAGCATCAGCGTCACGTCGCCGACGGCGATCGCCAGCGCGCCGCCGGAGCCGCCCTCGCCGATGACGGTCACGATGATGGGGATGCGCAGCCCCGCCATCTCGTAGAGGTTGCGTCCGATCGCCTCCGACTGGCCGCGCTCCTCCGCGTCGATGCCCGGGTACGCGCCCGGGGTGTCGACGAAGGTGAACAGCGGCAGCCCGAATTTCTCGGCGAGCTTCATCAGCCGCAGCGCCTTGCGGTAGCCTTCCGGGCGCGGCATGCCGAAGTTGCGGTGGATCTTCTCCTTGGTGTCGCGCCCCTTCTGGTGGCCGATGACCATGCACGGCGCGCCGTTGAAGCGCGCGAGGCCACCGACGATCGCGGTGTCGTCGGCGTAGCTGCGGTCGCCGTGCAGTTCGCGGAAGTCGCTGAACATGCCGTTGACGTAGTCGAGCGTGTACGGCCGCTGCGGATGGCGCGCGACCAGTGCGATCTGCCACGACGACAGCTTGGCGTAGATGTCGCGGGTGAGCTGCTGGCTCTTCTTCTGCAGCCGGTTGATCTCGTCGGAGATGTCGACGGCCGAGTCCTCGTGGACGAAGCGCAGCTCGTCGATCTTGGCCTGCAGCTCGGCGATCGGCTGCTCGAAGTCGAGGAAGGTCTGCTTCATGGGGCGTGCCTCCGGTCCGATGGCGCGCATCATAGCGCATCGGCGCCCGCCGGCTGCGGCGGGGGATCAGCGAAGGACGGCGTCGGCGATCAGCTTCGCGCCGGTTGCGAACAGCAGCGTGTAGCTCACCTGGTAGAAGACACCCTCGGACACCCGGCGGTGCAGCCAGACGCCGAGCCAGATCCCGAGCGGCGCCAGCGGCGCGAACAGCAACGAGGCCGCGAGGTTCATCCGGTTGAGCTGGCCGAGGTACGCGTAGGGGACGAGCTTGACGTAATTGACCACCAGGAAGAACACGACCGAGGTGGCGACGACACGTGTCTTGTCGAGCTGCTGCGACAGCACGTAGACGGCGAACGGCGGCCCGCCTGCGTGCGCGAGCGTGCTGGTGAAGCCGGACAGCGAGCCCCAGAAGACGCCCGCCGCCGGGCCGGGCACGTGCTGGTTCGCCGAGAGGCGGCGTGCGATGCGCTCGGACAGGCCGAACCACCGGTTGAGCGCAAAGGTGACGGCAATCAGGCCGAGCAGCAGGCGGATCGCGTTGACGGGCAGCGTGCCGAACGCGAACGCGCCCGCGGCGATGCCGATGAGCGCGCCGGGGAGCATGATCCTGAGGTGACGCGCCGAGCCCTTGCCGCGATAGGCGTGGACGCCGAAGAGGTCCATCGCGCACAGGATCGGCAGCATGATGCCGGCGGCCTCCGGCGGGGCGATGAAGATCGACATGATCGGCACCGCCAGCCCGCCCGACCCCGCGCCGAACCCGCCCTTGGCGATGCCGGTCAGCAGGATCGCGAACACCGCAACCGGATAGAATGCCGCCGGAAAGTCGGGCCAGCTCATCGCGGTCGGGTTCCGCTAGAGAGCGGGCCCGGTCACGCGCCGCGCTTCCCGCCACGCCGCGTAGGCCTCGTTGGCGATGACCGCGGCGAGCACGATGGCGCCGCCGGCCAGCGTTGCCGCGCCCGGATCCTCGCCCAGCAGCACCCAGACCCACAGCGGCCCGGCGATCGGCTCGAGCAGCGCGAGGAGGCCGAGCTCGGTTGCCGACAGGTGGCGCGACGCGGCAGTGGCGAGCAGACAGCCGGTGCCGAGCTGGACGCAGCCCATCAGCGCGAGGAAGGCGAGGTCGCGCGGCGTCGCCGCGAATGGGGGCGACAGCGCCAGCGCGATCACCAGCGAGATGACCCCGGCGATCATCACCTGCGGCAGCATGTCGACGGTGGCGTGGTAGCGGCGCAGCACGGTCACCTGGGCGGCGAAGCAGCACGAGACGCCGAGCGCCAGCAGGTTGCCGGCAAGGCGCCCGCCGTCGAGCGAGTCGGCGAACATGACGACGATGCCGCCGAACGCCACCGCCATCGCGAGCCAGGTGCGTGCCGGCACCGGCTCGCGCAGGATCAGCCTTCCGGCGAGCGCGGCGAGGAACGGCGAGACGCTCATCAGCACGAACGTGTTGGCGACGGTCGTGCGCGTGAGCGAGGCGATGAAGAAGAAGAACGTGCCGGCGAGGAACAGGCCCGAAAGCAGTCCGGGCTTGCCGGCGGCGACGACGGCCTGCGGCATCCGGCGCCCGTGCATCGCGAGCAGCACGCCGGCGACGAACAGCGCCATGAACACGCTGCGCCAGAAGACGATTTCCCAGGTGTTGGTGATCGACAGCTGACGGACGAGGATGCCGCCCGACGACCAGCAGATCGCCGCGACGATCATCATCAGGATCGCGCGCCGGTGCGCGCGGGGAGCGTCGAGGGGGCTCATTCGGAGTGCGGCCGGAGCGCCGCGACCGTTGCGGGAACTGCGGAACGGCGGTGGCCGTGCCGCTGCTCAGTGTTAACTGGGAGGTTAACGCAACGCAGGCAGGCTGTCCACGCGTCCGGTCGCCTCCGCCGGCGCGGCGAGGAGCATCTCCACGTGCGGGATGCCGTCCTCGTCGTAGGGCTCCGAGACGACCGCGAAGCCGAGCGACGCGTAGAAGCCCTGGAGCTGCCGCTGTGCGGAGATCCGGATCGGCAGGCCGGGGTGGAGCGTCGCGCAGCCGGCGATGCCGGTGCGCATCAGGGTGCGTCCGAGTCCGCTTCGGCGCCGCGCCGCGACGGTGAGCACGCGACCGATCGAGGGCTCGGCGAACTTCGCCCCGGGATCGACGACGCGGAGGTACGCGAGCAGCGTCGCCGGCGCGGTGCGGTCCCAGCCGAGAAGGTGCCAGGCACGGTGATCGAGCCCGTCGGCGTCGAGATACGCGCATTGCTGCTCGACGGCGAACACCTGCTGCCGGGCCGCGAGCGCGGCGTAGAGCGTCGGCGCCGAGAGCGCAGGCAGTCGTGCCCATTGCCAGCGAGGTTCGTCCTGGCCGGCCGGCGCCGACGTGGTCACGCGTTTCATGCAGGCGACCATAGCGCAAGCGGTCGATGGCGTCGAGGCGAGGCCGGCGGACGGTTTCAGCGGCGTCCCGCGGACCCTACCGGGCGTGCGTGCGCAGGTCGTCGGGATGGACGACTTCGATGCGTCGGTTGCGCGCGGGCATGAGCTCGCGCAGCAGCCGGGGCGGCGCGACGCTTCGCCGCAGCAGCTCGGCGGCGAGTGCGCCGCCGCCCATCAGCGTCGTAGCGGCCAGCGCGAGGGGGTGCTCCAGCGCGACCAGCGCATCGACCAGAGGGTGGTCGACGTCGGACAGCCACGCCGCCGCCAGCGTGCAGCCGACGAACAGCGTCGCGCCGGCGACTTGCCCGATCACCGCCCACCGTGGCAGACCGAGAAAGCGCAACGGGCCGCGCTGCCGGTGGCGCAGCAGGGCGAACAGCGGCGCGACCAGCGCGATGCCGCCGCCGATCGTGCCCAGCACCGCCACGGCGAGGCGCAGGATGGCGTCGTCGCTGCCAGCCGCCTGTGCGATGGCGGCGCGCAGGCGCAGCGCCTCGGCGAGCGTCGGAACGACTTCGGTGACCAGTGCGAACTGGAGAACGAGAAGCGAGAGGAGATAGGCGCGGCGGAGCATCGGTGGCCTCGTGGCGTTGGGTGGCGGCAGACGCGGTGCTGCCGGATCCCAATCTAGGCGGCTGCCCGCTCTCGCGCCATCGGTCGCACGGTCGAACCGGAGGTCGTCGTCGCCGGTGGGGCCGCCGGCGCGCCGTGCGCCGCGGCCCGGGCGGTCACGGCCAGCGCAGGAAGGGGAGCAGGGCCGGGGTGCGCCCGGCGTACGCGGCGTAATCCGGGTACCGCGCCACGAGGGCCCGTTCCTCGTGCCGGGCCTTGAGGTGCAGGACGACGGCGAGGAGTGCCAGCACCGGCCAGCGCCAGGCACCGCCGAAGCCGACGGTCACGCCGGTGGCGAACAGCAGCACCGCGAGGTACATCGGATGGCGGACGTGGCGGTAGGGCCCGTGACAGATCAGCGTGCCGCCGTCCTTCGGGTCGGGGCGGATGTTGAAATTGCCGGGTCGGTTCGCGGACAGCGCCCACAGCCCGACGGCCACGCTGGCGCCGATGCACGGCAAGACGAGCGCGGAACCGGTCCAGCCACCGACGGGCAGCAGCAGCGCGGCGACACAGGCGAACTGGGCGGCGACGTAGAGGCGCGATCGCATGGCTTCCCTCCGGGGACTCGCGGTCGCCGGCAGTGCCGGCCGACGAGGCCGTCAGCATAGCGCGGCGGTCGCGGCGCCGCGCTGCCGGGTTGAGGCAGGTCAAGGTTCGTGCGCGCCCGCGCCGAATGTGGGCGCGGGGCCGCCACGGCCGATGGCGACACCCGAGCGCGCGGCCTAGAATGCGCTGTCGCCGACACCGGCGCGAAATCACGAGGAGCAGGCATGGCCCGGCATCGGATCGCCGTCATACCCGGCGATGGCATCGGCAAGGAGACCGTTCCGGAAGGCTTGCGCGTGCTCGAGGCTGCGGCCGCGCGATTCGGCGTCGATTTCGAGTGGCAGCACTTCGACTGGAGCTGCGACTACTATCTCAAGCACGGCAGGATGATGCCCGACGACTGGTTCGAGCAGCTCTCGCCGTTCGAGGCGATCTTCTACGGCGCGGTCGGCTGGCCCGCCCAGGTGCCCGATCACGTCTCGCTCGCGGGGTCGCTGTTGAAGTTCCGCCGCGGCTTCGACCAGTACGTGAATCTGCGGCCCTGCAAGCTGATGCCGGGGATCGCGACGCCGCTAGCCGGCCGGAAGCCGGGCGACATCGACATGGCGATCGTGCGCGAGAACACCGAGGGCGAGTACTCGTCGCTCGGCGGGCGCATGTTCGAGGGCACCGAGCGCGAGGTCGTGATCCAGGAGACCGTGTTCACCCGCCGCGGCGTCGACCGCATCCTCCGCTTCGCGTTCGAGCTCGCGCGACAGCGGCCGGCGAAGCACGTGACCTCGGCGACCAAGTCGAACGGCCTCGCGATCACGATGCCCTACTGGGACGAGCGCTTCCGCGCGATGGCGGCGCAGTATCCCGACATCCGCGTCGACCAGTTCCACATCGACATCCTGACCGCGCACTTCGTCCAGCGGCCCCAGCTGTTCGACGTCGTCGTCGGCTCCAACCTCTTCGGCGACATCCTGTCCGATCTCGGCCCCGCAGTCTGCGGCACGATCGGCATCGCGCCGTCGGCGAACCTGAACCCGACGCGCGCCTGGCCCAGCCTGTTCGAGCCCGTGCACGGCTCGGCCCCCGACATTGCGGGCAAAGGCGTCGCGAAC
>DATIUK010000262.1:0-5625 GCA_035466885.1 Casimicrobiaceae bacterium | reverse complement strand
ACGTCGAGCGCCGTCGACTGCTCGTCGGCGATCAGGAGCCGCGGCCGGCAGGCGAGTGCCATCGCGATCATCACCCGCTGCCGCATGCCGCCGGAGAGCTGGTGCGGATAGCGGCGCAGCACGTGCGCGGCCTCGGGGATGCGCACGAGCTCCAGCATCCGCAGCGCCTCGGCCAGCGCGGTGGCGCGGTCCTTGCCCTGGTGCAGGCGCACCGATTCGGCGATCTGCTCGCCCACGGTGACCACCGGGTTGAGCGAAGTCATCGGCTCCTGGAAGATCATCGCGATCTCGGCGCCGCGGATCGCGCGCATCGTCGCACCGTCTGCCTGCACGAGGTCGAGGCGGGTGCCGTCGGGACGGGCGAACTCGATGCGGCCCCGGGTGATGCGGCCGCCGCCGTGCTCGACCAGGCGCATGACCGACAGCGCGGTCACCGACTTGCCGGAGCCCGACTCGCCGACGAGCGCGACGGTCTCGCCGGCGCCGACCGAGAAGCCGACGCCGCGGATCGCCTCGACGGTGCGCTCGGTGGTCGCGAACTCCACCGTCAGGTCATCGACGACCAGGACGGGGGCGGCTCCTTCGTTCGGCGCGGTCACGGGGCTCCCTTGGCGTTGCGCACTTCCAGGGGCGCCCGGCCGGTGCAGCCGGGCGCAAGACCGCTATTCAACCACCTTCGGGCTCGGCCGGCACCGCCGGCCGCTTCATCAGCAGCGCGGGCACCGGGCGGCCCTGGCCGAAGCCGGCACGCGGACCGAGTCCGGCACTGCGGGGCACGCCCGCGTCGTCGCGCGCCATCGGCAGCGGCTGGTCGGGGTTGAGTTCGTAGGCGCGCTCGCGCTCGATGCGCGGGTCCTCGCGCGGCGGCCGCTCGGTCCGCGCTTCGCTGCGCGGCGGGCGTTCGGCACGCGCCTCGTCGCGCGGGGGGCGATCCGCGCGCGGCGCCCGCGGCTCGTGGGTCGGCCGGGCGTGCCGCGCGCCGCGATCCCCACGATCCCCCCGCTCGCCGTGCTCGCGCCGGCTGCCGGCCACCGGGTCGAAGCCCTCGGCGACCGTGATCGGCACCGTCTTCTTCAGCAGTCGCTCGATCTCGGACAGGTAGCGCTCCTCGTCGGGAGCGACGAACGAGATCGCCTCGCCCGAGGCCCCGGCGCGCCCGGTGCGACCGATGCGGTGGATGTAGTCCTCGGGGACGTAGGGCAGCTCGAAGTTGACCACCAGCGGCAGGTCGTCGATGTCGAGGCCGCGGGCGGCGACGTCGGTGGCGACGAGCACCTGCAGCTTGCCCTCCTTGAACGCCTCGAGCGCCTCGAGCCGCGCCTTCTGGTCCTTGTCGCCGTGGATCGCCGAGGTGATGAGGCCGTCCTTCTCGAGCTGTCGCGCCAGCCGCGACGCACCGTGCTTGGTGCGCACGAAGCACAGCACCTGGTAGAGGTTGCGCGAGCGCACGATGTGCTCCAGCAGCGCGCGCTTGGCGTCGCTCGGGACCCGGTAGGCGCTCTGGATCACGGTTTCGGCGGCCGTGTTGCGCTTGGCGACCTCGATCAGTTGCGGGGCGTTGAGCAGCGAGTCGGCGAGCTTCTTGATCTCGCCCGAGAACGTCGCCGAGAACAAGAGGTTCTGCCGCTTCGCCGCAGCCGGCAGCAGCGCCATGATGCGCTTGATGTCGGGGATGAAGCCCATGTCGAGCATGCGGTCGGCCTCGTCGAGGACGAAGATCTCGACCTGCCCGAGGTAGACGCTCTTGTGCTCGATGTGGTCGAGCAGCCGGCCAGGGGTGGCGACCAGGATCTCGACCCCGGCGCGCACGATCGCCAGCTGCTGCTTGATGTCGACGCCGCCGAAGACGACGGTCGAGCGCAGGTTCGTGTACCTCGCGTAGGTGCGCACCGCCTCCTCGACCTGGATCGCGAGCTCGCGGGTTGGGGTGAGAATCAGCGCGCGCACCGGATGGCGCGCGGGCGACGGGCTGGAATTGGCGAACGGGGTCAGCTTCTGCAGGATCGGCAGCGCGAAGCCTGCGGTCTTGCCGGTGCCGGTCTGGGCGCCGCCCATGACATCCTTGCCGGCGAGGATCACGGGTATCGCCTGCGCCTGGATCGGCGTCGGCGTGGTATAGCCGGCCTCGGTCACGGCCTGCAACAACTCAGGCCGCAGGCCGAGCTCGGCAAAGCTCGTTGCGTGCATTGGTGCTCCTGGACGCGGCCCCTCCCTCTCGGGATTTCCGGTCCAGGCTGCGGACGACTGGGTGGACGCTGGCGGGATGCGGGAACGAGGCCGGAGCCGGCCCCGCGGAACGTGCCGCGGGGGTTCCCGGTCCGCTGCGATGTTGGGCGGTGACCGGAACGGCCGCCCGATCGCGCAGTATAGCCTAAGTTTCGGATTTGGCGAAATTTTCTGGCGCCTTGGGGGCGAATCGGGCTACAATTACGGGTTGCCCGCCGCGGACGTCCGCGGCCCTCCCGACCCCCGGCCCCAGACCATGACCATCCGCCCCGCCGCGCTGCGCAATATCGCCATCATCGCCCACGTCGACCACGGCAAGACGACGCTCGTCGACAAGCTGCTGGTGCAGGCGGGCACCTTCGCCAAGCACCAGCACGTCGGCGAGCGGATGATGGACAGCAACGACCTCGAGCGCGAGCGCGGCATCACGATCCTGGCCAAGAACTGCTCGGTCACCTACGGCGAGACCAAGATCAACATCGTCGACACGCCGGGCCACGCCGACTTCGGCGGCGAGGTCGAGCGCGTGCTGGGCATGGTCGACGGCGTGCTGCTGCTGGTCGACGCGGTCGAGGGGCCGATGCCGCAGACCCGGTTCGTCACCATGAAGGCGCTGCAGCTGGGCCTGCAGCCTATCGTCGTCGTCAACAAGGTCGACCGGCCGGGCTCGCGTCCGGAGTGGGTCGTCAACCAGACCTTCGAGCTCTTCGACAAGCTGGGCGCCAACGAGCACCAGCTAGACTTCCCGGTCGTCTACGCCTCGGCGCTGAACGGCTGGGCGACGCTCGACGTCGAGGTGGCCAAGGCGCACCTCCCCGGCGCCGATTCCGACATGCGGGCGCTGTTCGAGACGATCCTCGCCAGCGTCCCGCCGCCCGTGACCGACGTCGACGCGCCGCTGCAGTTCCAGGTGAGCGCGCTCGACTACTCGAGCTACGTCGGCCGGCTGGGCATCGGTCGCGTCCGCCGCGGGCGACTCGCCGCGGGGCAGGAGGTCGCCATCCTCAACGGGCCGCTGGCCGAGGGACAGGCGCCGCCGAAGGGCAAGGTCGGGCAGCTGTTCGCGTTTGCCGGCATGGAGCGCGTCCCCGTCGACGTCGCGGCCGCCGGCGACATCGTGCTGGTCACCGGCATCGACACGCTGTCGATCGGCACCACGCTGGCCTCGCTCGAGGTGCCGGAGGCGCTGCCGCCGATCCTGGTCGACCTGCCGACGCTGTCGATGTACTTCCAGGTCAACACCTCGCCGCTCGCGGGCCGCGAAGGCAAGTACGTCACCTCGCGCAACCTGCGCGACCGGCTGGCGAAGGAACTCCTCACCAACATGGCGCTGCGCGTCGACGAGACCGGGGACACCGATGCGTTCCTGGTGTCGGGCCGCGGCGAGCTGCACCTCACCATCCTGATCGAGAACATGCGCCGCGAGGGCTTCGAGCTCGCGGTGTCGCGGCCGCGGGTCGTGCTGCGCGAGCTCGACGGCGTCACCTGCGAGCCGTACGAGGCGCTGACCGTCGACGTCGAGGAGCAGCACCAGGGCGCGGTGATGGAGGCGCTCGGACCGCGGCGCGGCGAGCTCGTCGACATGGTGTCCGACGCGCGCGGGCGCACCCGCCTCGAGTACCGGATCCCGGCGCGCGGCCTGATCGGCTTCCAGGGGGAGTTCATGAACCTCACCCGCGGCACCGGGCTCATGAGCCACGTGTTCGACGGCTACGCGCCGGTGAAGGGCGACATCCCGGACCGCCGCAACGGGGTGCTGATCTCGCAGGAGGACGGCGAGGCGGTCGCGTATGCGCTGTGGAAGCTGCAGGACCGTGGCCGGATGTTCGTCTCGCCGGGCGACAAGCTCTACGAAGGCATGGTGATCGGCATCCACACCCGCGACAACGACCTCGTCGTCAACCCCGTCAAGGGCAAGCAGCTGACCAACGTCCGGGCCTCGGGCACCGACGAGGCGGTGCGCCTGGTGCCGCCGATCCAGCTCAACCTCGAGTACGCGGTCGAGTTCATCGCCGACGACGAGCTGGTCGAGGTGACGCCGCAGTCGATCCGCATCCGCAAGCGCTTCCTCAAGGACCACGAGCGCAAGAAGGCGTCGCTCGAGGCCGCGTAGCAAACGTGCCCGGCGGCGCCCGCCGATTGCCGCCGGCGACCGGCGGCGCGACAATCGCCCGACCATGACGTCGCCCTCGCTCGACCTCGCGCTCGCGGCACGCCTCGCCGCCCAGGCGCTCGCCAACGTCGAGCGCGAATTCCCGAACAAGCTCGACCACGTGCTGACGACGGCGGCCGACGCGGCCACGCCGCGCGCGTTGCACCCGGCGTTCTACGGCAGCTTCGACTGGCATTCCTGCGTGCACATGCACTGGCTGCTGGCGATGCTGCGCCGGCGCGTTCCGGACCTACCGCAACGGGCCGCGATCGACGCGCGGTTCGACCGCCACTTCGACGCGGCCGCGATCGGCGGTGAGCTCGCCTACCTCGCGCGCCCGGCGACGCAGTCGTTCGAGCGCACCTACGGCTGGGCGTGGCTGCTGGCACTCGCCGCCGAGCTCGGCCGCGCCGACGACGCCGCGGCCCGCCGCTGGTCGGCGGCGCTCCTGCCTCTCGCCGACGCGTTCGTCGGTCGCTACCGCGCGTGGTTGGCCATTGCGCAGTTCCCGATTCGCCATGGCAACCACCCGAACAGCGCATTCGGGCTGCTCTTCGCGCTCGACTACGCGCGCGGTGCGAACGCCGGCGGGCTCGCCGCGGACTGCGTCGCCGCCGCCTGCCGCTGGTACGAAGGCGACGCCGACGCGCCGTGGCGCCTCGAGCCTTCGGGCGCGGACTTCCTGTCGCCGACGCTCGTCGAGGCGCTGCTGATGGCCGCAGTGCTGCCCGGTCCCGCGTTCGCTGCGTGGCTCGAGCGCTGGCTGCCGGGTCTCGCGGCGGGCGCACCAACCGGCTTGCTGGCGCCGGTGCCGGTCAGCGACCGCAGCGATCCGCAGATCGTGCACCTCGACGGCCTCAACCTGTCGCGGGCGTGGTGCTGGCGCGGCATCGCCGCGGCGCTGCCTGCGGCCGATCCGCGGACGATGGTGGCGACGGCTGCCGCCGAGTGCCACCTCGCCGCCGGCTGCGACGGGCTCGCGAGCGACGACTACATGGACGCGCACTGGCTGGCGAGCTTTGCGCTGCTGGCGCTCGCGGGCGGCGGCGCCGGCCCGGTCGCGTAGACTCGACACGCTATGGTCGACCCGACGCTCTTCCCGCTGGCCGCACTCGCCGTCGTCCTGGCGCTGGTCGTGCTGGTCGCGCTGGCCTGGTCGCGCCTCGCCGCATTGCTCGCGGCGCGCGACGCCGCGGCGCGCGAAGCGGCGGAGCTGCGCGCCCGCGTGGAGGCGCTGGCGGCGCAGT
>DATIUK010000261.1:0-4709 GCA_035466885.1 Casimicrobiaceae bacterium | reverse complement strand
ACCTACTTCGACACGGTGCGCCGCGTTCTGGCCCCCGGCGGTCGGGCGTCGATCCAGACGATCACCATCGCCGACGCGCGCTTCGAGCGCTATCGCAGCCAGTCCGACTTCATCCAGCAGCACATCTTTCCCGGCGGCATGCTGGCCTCGCCGTCGCGCCTCCGCGCCGAGGCGGCGTGCGCGGGACTCTCGGTCCGCAACGTCCGCGACTTCGGCCCCGACTATGCCGAGACGCTGCGCCGCTGGCTCGCCGCGTTCGACCGCGAAGCCGGTGCCATCCGCGCGCAGGGTTTCCCCGAGCGCTTCATCCGCTGCTGGCGCTTCTACCTCGCCTACTGCGCCGCCGGCTTCGACAGCGGCTCGACCGATGTGTCGCAGTACACGCTGGTTGCCGTCTAGTATGAAACGGCCCCCGCGTTCCCTTCGTTCGCTGCCCGGCATCGCCGCCGCCTTCGCGCTCGCCGTCGCGGTGACGCCGGTAGCACTGGCGACGACTGCACCCCCGCCGCTGCCCGCCACCATCGTCGCGCTGGCGCCGTCACTGCAGCCGCAGGGCGGCGGCGTGCTCAAGTTCCTCGGGATCTCGATCTACGACGGCTGGTACTGGAGCGACGGGCGCGGCTGGTCGCTGGAGCGGCCATTCGCGCTGGACCTCCACTACCACCGCAGCCTCGATGGAACGAAGATCGCCGAGCGCAGCATCGAGGAGATCGGCAGCCTCGGCCTCGGCAGCAAGGCGCAGCGGGAGCGCTGGGGCGAGTTCATGCGCGGGATCTTCCCCGACGTGCACAAGGGCGACCGCATCACCGGCGTCCACCTGCCGCCGGCGACCGTTCGCTATTTCCACAACGGCCGACCGATCGGCGACATCGTCGACCGCGAGTTCGCGCGCGCCTTCTTCGGCATCTGGCTCGACCCGCGTACCTCGCGCCGCGACTTCCGCAGCAAGCTCCTGAACGAGCAGCCGTGAACGGCGCCGCACAGGGAACGGCGGGGCCGATGCGGCGCTCCGCCACCGAGCCGCAGCTTGCCGGCGGACCCGGTTTGCTGCGCACCGCGGCGTACGGGTTGTTCGCGATGCCGCTGGCGATGGCCGCGCTGCCGCTGTACGTGCACCTGCCCAAGTTCTACGGCGGGACGCTCGGCGTCGACCTCGCCGTCCTCGGCGTGGTCCTCCTCGTGCTGCGCCTCCTCGACGGCCTCGTCGACCCGCTGCTCGGCGTGTGGAGCGACCGCCTGCGCTCGCGGCGCGTGGCGATAGCGCTGTCCGCGCCGGTGCTGGCTGCCGGCATGGTCGCACTGTTCATGCCGCCTGCGGAGACCGACCTCGGTCGTCTCGCCTGGCTCGTCGCCGCGCTGACGCTGGTCTACACCGCGTACTCGGTGGCGATGATCAACCACAACGCCTGGGGCGCGGAGCTCACCACGGATCCCGTCGGCCGGACGCGGATCACCGCGATCCGCGAGGGCCTCGCGCTCATCGGCGTCGTCGTTGCGAGCGTCGCACCGGCGCTGCTCGGCGGCGCCGCCGGTCCCGACGCCGGCCTCGCGCCGTTCGCGATCGCGTTCGCGGTCTTCACGCTCGCCTGCGCCGCGGTCACCCTGCGCGCGCCGAACGCGCCGCGCCGCGCCGAGGCGAGCCTCGAGCCGCTCGCGACCCGCGTCGCGGCGCCGCTCGCCGACCCGCTGTTCCGCCGCCTGCTGGCAGTGTTCCTCGCCAACGGCATCGCGTCGGCCATCCCCGCGACGCTGGTGCTGTTCTTCGTCGCCGACGTGCTGCAGGCGGAAAGCCGGCAGGGCCTCTTTCTCGCGCTCTACTTCGTCGCCGGCGGCGTCGGCATGCCGCTGTGGGTCCGTCTGTCCGCCGCCTGGGGCAAGACGAGAGCGTGGATGGCCGGCATGGTCGCGGCCATCGTCGCCTTTGTCTGGGCGTTCGCGCTGGGCCCGGGCGACACCGGAGCGTTCGCGGCGATCTGCGTGCTGTCGGGGCTCGCGCTGGGCGCCGACCTTGCGTTGCCGCCGTCGCTGCTGGCCGACGTCATCGATCGCGACGGACGCGCCCGGCCCACCGGCGCGTACTTCGGACTGTGGACCCTCGCGACCAAGCTCAACCTGGCGCTCGCCGCCGGGATCGCGCTGCCGCTGCTGGCCCTCCTGGGCTACGCCCCGGGGGGGACCGGGGGCGGCGGTCTGGGTGCGCTCGCCTTCGTCTACGCCGTCGTTCCCTGCGCGTTGAAGCTCGGCGCGCTCTTCGCCCTCTACCGTTTCGAAACCGCCGCCGCGCGGCACCTGCCATGATCCTCAAGACCACGTTTGCAGTGCTCGCCATCGCGGGCCTCGCCGGCTGCGCCGGCATCGACGTCGCGCAGTACAAGGCCGAGAAGCCCGCGTTCGACCTCGCGCGCTATTTCAACGGCACCGTCGACGGCTGGGGCATGTTCCAGGACCGCTCAGGCAAGGTCGTCCGCCGCTTCACCGTGCGCATCGAAGCCCGCTGGGACGGCGACAACGGGACGCTCGACGAGCACTTCGAGTTCGCCGACGGCGAGAAACAGAACCGCGTCTGGAAGCTCGTCAGGAACGGCGACCGCTACGTCGGCACCGCCGGCGACGTCGTCGGCGAAGGCCAGGGCGCGGCGGCCGGCAATGCGTTCAACCTCAAGTACGTGCTCGCGCTGCCGGTCGACGGCCGGGTTTGGAACGTCGACATGGACGACTGGATGTTCCTGATCGACGAGCAAACCGTGTTGAACCGCACGACCATGTCGAAGTTCGGCCTGCGCCTGGGCGAGGTGACGCTGTCGTTCCGCAAACGCTGAGCCCCGGCGCGACCATGCCCGTGCGGCAACTCCTCCCGGACCGGACCACCCGATGCCCCTCTTCGCGCCGCTGAACCCGCCGCTGCCCGCGTGGCCCGACGCGCGCGTCTGGGTGATCGGCGCGTCGTACGGCATCGGCGCCGCGACCGCGCGGGCGCTGCTCGCGGCCGGCGCCCGGGTCGCGCTGTCGGCCCGCTCCGAGGACAAGCTTCACGCTCTCGCCGCGGCCCACCCGGACCGGGCGCTGGTGGCGCCGCTCGATTTCACGCAGGGGCCGGCGGTCGCCGCGGCGTGGCAGCGCATCCATGGCGAGTGGGGCGGTTGCGACCTCACGCTGGTCGTCGCCGGCACACACCGCGAGTTCCGCGCCTGGGACCTGACCGAGGCCGGCGCCGACGCGCTGCTCGAGACCAACCTCAACGGTCCGCTGGCGACGGTCGCCGCGGTGCTGCCCGGTCTCATCGCCCAGGGCCGTGGCGCCATCGCCATCGTGTCCAGCGTCGCCGGCTACCGAGGACTGCCGAAGGCGCTCGTCTACGGCGCGTCGAAGGCGGCGCTGATCAACTTCACCGAGACGCTCTACCTCGACCTCCATCCGCGCGGCATCGGCGTGTACCTCATCAACCCCGGTTTCGTCGACACCCCGCTCACCGCCCGCAACGAGTTCCGCATGCCGCACCTCATCACCGCCGAGGACGCCGCGACCGAGATCCTCTCCGGGCTTCGCGCCGGCGACTTCGAGATCCACTTCCCGCGCGCGTTCACGCGCAAGCTCAAACTCCTGCGCCTGCTGCCCTACCGGCTCTACTTCGCCGCCGTCCGCAAGGCGACCGGCGAATGAGCCCGACGGGCCGCCCCGAGGGCGAACACCGGAGCGCACAGCGCGAAGGTGATCCGGCGAGCCCGACGGGCCGCCCCGAGGGCGAACACCGGAGCGCGCAGCGCGAAGGCATTCCGGTGACCACGCTGCCGACCACGGCGGCGACCCGCCGGCTCGTTGACTTCTACGAGAACCTCGCCGCCGCCGACGTCGCGCGGCTGGGCGATTTCTACGCTCCCGAGGCGTATTTCCGCGACCCGTTCAACGAGGTTCGCGGTGTCGAAGCGATCCAGCGCATCTTCGGCGCGATGTTCGAGCAGCTCGCCGACTGCCGGTTCAGGATCGTGGACACCGTCGTCGACGAGGGGGGCGCACTGCTCATCTGGGACTTCACGTTCCGCATCCGCCGCTTCCGGCCGCAGGTCGAACAGTGCATCCACGGTGCGAGCCACCTGCGCTTCGACACGACGGGGCTCGTCGTCCACCACCGCGACTACTGGGACGCCGCCGACGAGCTCTATGCCAAGCTGCCGCTGCTCGGCCCGGTGCTGCGGTTCCTCAAGCGCCGCCTGGGCTGAGAGGCTGAGAGTCTTTCAATCATGCCCGCTCATCACGCCACAAGGCGCCCGCTCGTCGTTGCAAATGCTCGCCATAGCCTGAACTATAGCGGCGCTGTGCGCCTCGATTGGACGCCTTCTGGCGCGCTGCTCGGGCACGCCCGAAACACTCTCAGCCTCTGACCCCCGCTACGGCACCCACCGGCCGGCGACCGCAACACCGGCCGGCCCCGCGCGAACGACGACGATCTCGCCGGGCGCGGGCACGACGCCGGTCAGCGCGGTTATGTTCACCTGGTGGGTGACCCAGACGACGTTCGCCGCGGATGGCACCGCTGCGATCGCGGCGCGCAGCTCCCGTGTGCTTGCCGGCTCCGCCGAGCGGTCGTCGAAGAACGAATTGAGCGCCGGCCAGGCGCGGACCGACGCGTGACCGGCGAACGCAAGCCGCGCGGTGTCGAGGCAGCGGCACCACTGGCTGCTGCGCACCTCGGCGACGGGAATCGCGCGCAC
>DATIUK010000260.1:0-10991 GCA_035466885.1 Casimicrobiaceae bacterium | reverse complement strand
CGCGACCGGCAGGGCTGGGAGGACGCGCTCGACAAGGCGCGCGCCAAGCTCGCCTTCAGCGGCGGCCAGACCGGCACCACGGCCGGGGGTCAGACCGTGCGTGCGCACCTGCCCGACGTGCTGCGGCTGATGCACGAGGCGCTCACCAAGCCCGCCTTCGCGGCACCCGAGTTCGACAAGTTGAAACGCGAGCTCGCCACGCGGGTCGAGCAGGGCCGGACCGATCCGCAGGCGATCGCCCAGCGCTCGCTCGGCCGGTACGTCAATCCCCACCCGCCCGGCGACGTCCGCTACACGCCGACGTTCGAAGAGGAGTTGGCGCGCCTCGACGCGGCGACGCTGGCCGCGGCCCGGGACTTCCACGGCCGCTTCGTCGGCGGCAGCAACGCCGAGCTCGCCATCGTCGGCGACTTCGACGCGGCGGCGACCGCGACGCTTATCACCGAGCTCTTCGGCAACTGGAAGTCGCCGTCGCCGTACGCCCGCGTGCCGGATCCGTACCGCTCGACGACGCCGACGGTGTTGCGCACCGAGACGCCCGACAAGGCCAACGCGATGCTGGTCGGCAAGATGGCCGTGCCGATGACCGACAGGAGCCCCGACTACGCGGCGATGCTCGTCGCCGACCAGATCCTGGGCGAAGGCGCGCAGGCCCGCATTCCCGACCGCGTTCGCGAAAAGGAAGGCCTGTCGTATGCAGCCGGTTCGGGCTTTTCCGCCTCGCCGTTCGACGACAACGGCTCGGTCTTCATCTACGCGATCTTCGCGCCGGAGAACCTCGAGCGCGTGCACAAGGGCATCCTGGAGGAGATCGCGCGCGCGGTGAAGGACGGGTTCACCGACAAGGAGGTCGCCGACGCCAAGCTGGCGGTGATGCAGAAGCGGCGGTTGAACCGCAACAACGACGGCATCCTGGGCGGGGCGCTCACCACGCAAGCGTACCTCGGGCGGACCTGGCGCGAGACCGCGGAGCTCGACGCCGCGATCGAGTCGCTCACGCCCGCGCAGGTCAACGCGGCGCTGCGCAAGCACGTGCGCGCCGACGGTTTCGCGATCGCGGAAGCGGGCGACTTCGCCCGCGTCAAGCGCTGACCATCGCGACGGCCTATGCCACCGCGGCGGCGATCTCGGCGCGGATGAACGCCTCGACGTCGCGATCGGCGCGGCTCACGAAGTCCTGCGGCCCCTTCGACTCGACGGTGAGCGCGGCACGGTTGCGAAAGAACGCCAGCGCAACCGATCGGCGTATCATTTTCGTTTGCCCTCAGCCCATAGGAGACGCCGCATGGATGCCGCCGCCCCCGCCAAGGCCAAGGACGGGTACCGCAACTACGCCGAACCCGCGCGCGACACGGTGCGCGAGTTCTATCGCCAGAACCACATGCACCAGACGCACGACTTCGTCGTCGCGAAGAAGGCGGACTTCCTGCGTTTCAACCGGCGCGAGATGACGCCCTGGGACGCGCTCGACTACCTCAACACCCTGGTCGACGACTCGGACCCCGACATCGCGCTGCCGCAGATCGACCATCTGCTGCAGACCGGCGAGGCGCTGCGCCGCGACGGCCACCCCGACTGGATGGTGCTGACCGGCTTCATCCACGACCTCGGCAAGGTGCTTTGCCTCTTCGGCGAGCCGCAGTGGGCGGTCGTCGGCGACACCTTTCCGACCGGCTGTCCGTACTCGAGCAAGATCGTGTACCCCGAGTACTTCGCCCTCAACCCGGACAGCCGGCGCCCCGAGTTCCAGACCGGGGCCGGGATCTACACCGCCGGCTGCGGCCTCGACGCCGTCGAGATGTCCTGGGGCCACGACGAGTACCTCTACCACCTGACGCGCGACCACCTGCCGCTGCCGGCGCAGTACATGATCCGCTACCACTCGTTCTACGCGTGGCACCGCGAGGACGAGTACGGGTACCTGCTCAACGACCAGGACCGCGCGATGCTGCCCTGGGTGCAGAAGTTCAATCCCTACGACCTCTACACCAAGGTCGCGGTGCGGCCGGACCTCGCCGCGCTGAAGCCGTACTACGAGGACCTGCTGGCGAAGTATCTGACGGCGACGCTGCGGTTCTGACCGGCCCGCCGCGGCGAGCGGCGCGCTGCACTCAGCGGAAGACGACCGTCTTCTGCCCGTTCAGGAACACGCGGTGCTCGAGGTGGCCGCGCACCGCGCGGGCGAGCGCCTGGCACTCGACGTCGCGGCCGAGCGCCACGAGGTCGTCGGCGCGCATGTTGTACTCGACCCGGGCGACCTCCTGCTCGATGATCGGCCCCTCGTCGAGGACGCCGGTCACGTAGTGCGCCGTCGCGCCGATGAGCTTGACGCCGCGCGCGTGCGCCTGGTGGTACGGCTTCGCGCCCTTGAACGAGGGCAGCAGGCCGTGGTGGATGTTGATCGCGCGGCCTTCGAGCTTCTGCGCGAGACCGTCGGAGAGCACCTGCATGTAGCGCGCCAGCACGACCAGTTCGGCGCCGTACTCCTCGATCAGCGCCCACAGCTTCGCCTCCTGCGCGGGCTTGGTCGTGGCGCTCACCGGCAGGTGGTGGAACGGGATGTCGTAGGACGCCGCAAGCTGGTAGCTGTCGCGGTGGTTGGAGACGATCGCCACCGGGTCCATCGGCAGCGCACCGACCTTGTAGCGGTACAAAAGGTCGTTGAGGCAGTGGTCCTGCTTCGACACCATGATCAGCACCCGCAGGCGCCGCGTGGCGTCGTGGAACTTCCAGTCCATGCCGAACTGCGCCGCGACCGGGTGGAACGCCGCCTTGAGTCCCTCGTGGGTGACGCCGTCGACGACCGGCTGGCAGACGACGCGCATGAAGAAGCGGCCGGTGTCGACGTCGTCGTACTGGGCGGACTCGAGGATGTTGCAGCCCTGGCTGGCGAGGAGCGTCGCCACCGCCGCGACGATGCCGGGGCGGTCGGGGCAGGAAAGGGTGAGGATGGTTCGCATCGGGTTCGGCCCGCGGTGACGCGGGGCTGGGAAGTCGGTATCGGATGCGGCGGGCCGCGTCAGCGGCACAGCTCGCGCGTGGCCTGCCGTTCCACCTGGTCGGTCGGCTCCGCCTCGCAGAAAGCGCGGTCGCCGGCGGTGCGCGAAAGGGCGGCGCAGCCTGCCGTGGCGATGAGGACCAGACTGAGGAATATCGCCTTCATGTCGCAACGACAAGCAGCCCAGGAATTGCCAACATCGTCGGCGCCCAACGGACCCGCCGGCGGCTTCGTGGGCGAGCCGACGTTCGGACCCTAAGCTGTCGGCCAGGCTTCGTTCGCGCTCGGGCACCCGCGCTGTGCAGCGTCCCTGTTTACGGCAGGAATCGGTGCAAAAACGCACCTCAGGATACCCTCATCCTGAACAAACTCCGACAACTTATTCTAGGTCAACACCCGGGTGCGCGGAGACGTCGCCTTTTGCTGCAGATCAAGCTTCGGGTATCTCCTGCCCACGCACCCGGGCGTATTGTGCAATGCGGGAATGCTTCCGACACGGCGCCTCCGGTGGCCGGCGGCAGCCAACTGCGAGAGCACTCTCCCAAGACCCATTTGGCAACTCGGGCGTGGCGCCGGAAGCCGTCCGGCGCCCCCGCGTGAATTCAGACGAAGGGGGATTTGCTCATGCTCTATTCCGGACCCGCTTTCAGCGCCGCGGCGCTGGGCGACGGCATCGTCGAGCTCAAGTTCGACCTGACCGGCGACTCGGTCAACAAGCTGAACCAGGTGGCGCTCAAGGACTTCGACGCGGCCACCCAGGCCATTGCCAAGGACGCGTCGGTGAAGGGCGTGATCGTCACGTCCGGCAAGCCGGTGTTCATCGTCGGCGCCGACGTCACCGAGTTCGGCGGTCTGTTCGCCGTCGGCGAGGCGGGCGTCGCGCAGTTTGTCCTCGGAGTGAACCGGATGCTGGCCCGGTTCGAGGACCTCCCGTTTCCGACGGTAGCCGCCATCAACGGGGCCTGCCTGGGCGGCGGAATGGAACTCGTGCTGGCCTGTGACTACCGCGTCATGTCCACGACGGCCACCGTCGGCTTCCCTGAAGTCAAGCTGGGCATCTTCCCGGGCTTCGGCGGGACCGTGCGCATGCCGCGGCTCGTCGGGGTCGACAACGCCGTGGAGTGGATCGCGGCCGCCGGCGACAAGAAGGCCGACGCGGCGTTCAAGGACGGCGCGGTGGACGCCGTCGTGGCGCCCGACAAGCTGCGGGACGCAGCGCTGGCACTGGTCAGGAACGCGATCGCCGGGAAGCTCGACTGGAAGGCCAAGCGCGCGGAAAAACTCTCGCCCATCAAGCTCAATGCAATCGAGCAGGCGATGGCGTTCGACAGCTCGATGGCGGTCGTGGGTGCGAAGGCGGGCCCGAATTACCCGGCGCCGATGCTCGCGCTCAAGTGCATGCAGGAAGGTGCATCCAAGGGCCGCGACGAGGCGCTGGCGATCGAGGCGAAGTACTTCGCGAAGGCCGCGTCGACGCCGCAGGCCAACGCGCTGATCGGCGTGTTCCTGGCCGACCAGGTGGTGAAGAAGACGGCGGGCTCGTGGGCGAAGAAGAGCGCCAGGGAGATCAAGCTGGCGGCCGTGCTCGGCGCCGGGATCATGGGCGGCGGCATCGCCTACCAGAGTGCCGTGAAGGGCACGCCGATCATCATGAAGGACATCGTGTCGGCAGCGCTCGATCTGGGCATGAACGAAGCCGGCAAGCTGCTCTCCAAGCAGGTCGAGCGCAGCCGGATGACGCCCGAGGCGATGAGCGCGACGCTGGCGCGGATCCGCCCGACGCTCAACTACGGCGACTTCAAGGACGTCGACATCCTCATCGAGGCCGTGGTCGAGAACCCGAAGATCAAGAAGGCGGTCTTCGCCGAGGTCGAGGGCATGGTCCGCGACGACACGATCATCGCCTCGAACACGTCGACGATATCGATCAGCCTCCTGGCGGAAGGCCTGAAGCGGCCGCAGAACTTCGTCGGGATGCACTTCTTCAACCCCGTCAGCATGATGCCGCTGGTCGAGGTGATCCGCGGCAAGCAGTCCTCCGATGCGGCGATCGCGGCGACGGTCGCGCTGGCGCAGAAGATGGGCAAGACGCCGGTGGTGGTGAACGACTGCCCGGGCTTCTACGTCAACCGCGTGCTGTTCCCGTACTTCGCCGGCTTCCACATGCTGGTGCGCGATGGCGCCGACTTCCAGGTGGTCGACAAGGCGATGGAGAAGTTCGGCTGGCCGATGGGCCCGGCCTACCTGCTCGACGTCGTCGGGATGGACACGGCCGTGCACGCAGCGGCGGTGATGGCCGAAGGCTTCCCCGACCGGATGCGGCCGGACTACGCCAGCGCCACGACGATCCTCGTCGACAACAAGCGCTACGGGCAGAAGAACAACCTGGGGTACTACAGCTACGTGCCCGACAAGAAGGGCAAGCCCAAGAAGACACCCGATCCGCAGGCCTACGAGCTGATCAAGAGCGCGGTGGCCGCGCGGCGCGAGTTCGCAGCCGAGGAGATCGTCGCGCGTTGCATGGTCCCGATGGTGAACGAGGTGGCCCGCTGCCTCGAAGAGAAGATCGTCGCGTCGCCCTACGAGGCCGACCTGGCGCTCATCTACGGCCTGGGCTTCCCGCCGTTCCGCGGCGGTGCCTGCCGGTACATCGACCAGATGGGCGCCGCGAACTTCGTCGCGCTCGCCGACAAGTACGTCGCGCTGGGCAAGCTGTACGAGGCGCCGAAGCTGCTGCGCGACATGGCGGCCGGTGGCAAGAAGTTCTTCGGCTGAGTCTCACGCCCACCACGAATCCTGGAGAGATCAACATGAGCCTCAATCCCCGTGATGTCGTCATCATCGATGGCGTGCGCAGCGCCATGGGCCGCTCCAAGGGCGGCATGTTCCGCAATGTTCGCGCGGAAGCGCTTTCGGCCGAGCTCATCAAGGCGCTGTTCAAGCGCAATCCCGCGGTCGACCCCGCCCAAGTCGAGGACGTGATCTGGGGCTGCGTGAACCAGACGCTCGAGCAGGGCATGAACATCGGCCGCAACGCGCTGCTGCTCGCCGGGCTGCCGCACACGGTGCCCGGCAACACGGTTAACCGCCTGTGCGGCTCGTCGATGCAGGCGCTGCACAACGCCGCCGCGCAGATCATGACCGACCAGGGCGACGTGTTCGTCGTCGGCGGCGTCGAGCACATGGGTCACGTCGCCATGATGCACGGCATCGACCTCAATCCGGCCGCGTCCAAGCACTACGCCAAGGCCTCGAACATGATGGGCCTCACCGCCGAGGTGCTCGGCCGCATGCACGGCATCACGCGCGAGATGCAGGACAAGTTCGCGGCGCGCTCGCACGCCAAGGCCTGGGAGGCCACGCAGACTGGGCGCTTCGCAAAGGAAATCGTCGGCATCGAGGGCCACGACGAGAACGGGTTCCGCGTGCTCTGCGAGGTCGACGAGGTGATCCGCCCCGAGACCACCGTCGAGAGCCTTGCCGCGTTGAAGCCGGCGTTCGATCCGAAGAACGGCACGGTGACCGCGGGATCGTCGTCCGCCATCTCGGACGGCGCCGCGGCGATGCTGGTGATGAGCTACGAACGCGCCAAAGCGCTTGGTCTCAAGCCGCGGGCGAAGGTCGTCGCGATGGCGGTTGCCGGTTGCGATCCGGCGATCATGGGCTACGGTCCGGTGCCTGCGACCAGGAAGGCGCTGAAGCGAGCCGGGCTCAAGATCGAGGACATCGGGGTCGCCGAGCTGAACGAGGCGTTTGCCGCGCAGTCCCTGCCGTGCGTGAAGGACCTGGGCCTCATGGACCGCATGGAGGAGACGGTGAACCTGAACGGCGGAGCCATCGCCCTCGGCCACCCGCTCGGCTGCTCCGGGGCGCGGATCACGGCGGAACTCCTGAACGTCATGGAACACAAGGATGCCGAATTCGGCCTCGCCACCATGTGCATCGGCGTCGGCCAGGGCATCGCCACGGTGCTGCAACGGGTGTAACCGTGGACGGGAACGGCCGAGCCGGAGCGCGGGGTCGGCCTGTCCGGCCCTGCTCCGGCGTGTTTGGCCGTCGTGCCCGTCGCAGAGCTGGTGTCAATGAATAACCAGACGCACGAAGGAGGAACCATGGACGACCGGGCGAAAGACGTTGCAATGCAGTTGGCGGAGGATGCCCGCCAGGCGGAATGGAGTTCGGTCAGCTTCACCGGCGAGGTGTTCAAAGGCAGTTTCCGCTGGGACGTTGTCTACCCGTTCCCGGTCCAGCCGCCGGAAGACAAGAAGATCGGCGACGACTACCTCGTGCGGGTGCGGGAGGTGCTCGAGCAGCACGTCGATCCCTACAAGATCGACGAGGAAGGCGTGTATCCCGGCGAGGCGCTGGATGCGCTCGCGGCCCTCGGGCTCTTCGGCATGAAGATCCCGAAGGAGTACGGCGGCCTCGGCTTCTCGGTGACCAATTATGCGCGGGTGATGGGGCTGATCGGCAGCTACTGCGCCAAGACCGTCACCTACCTTTCCGCGCACCAGAGCATCGGCGTTCCGCAACCGCTGAAGGAGTTCGGCACCGAGGCGCAGAAGCGCGCCTACCTGCCCCGGCTCGCCCGCGGCGAGCTCTCGGCTTTCGCCCTCACCGAGCCCGACGTGGGGTCCGACCCCGCGCGCATGGCGTCGACCGCGACGCCGAGCGAGGACGGCAAGTACTTCACCCTCAACGGCGAGAAGCTCTGGTGCACCAACGTCACCGACCCGAAGGCGACGCTGATCGCGGTGCTCGCGCGCACGCCGGACAAGGTGCTTCCCAACGGCAAGAAGCTGCCGCAGATCTCGTGCTTCATCGTCGAGAAGAACTGGCCAGGCGTCGAGTGCGTGCACACCTGCCGCTTCATGGGTCTCCGGGGCATCGCCAACGGCACCCTCGTCTTCAAGGACGTGAAGATCCCGGCCGAGAACCTGATCGGCAAGCCCGGCGAGGGGCTGAAGATCGCGTTGGCGACGCTCAACGTCGGCCGCATCGCGTTGCCGGCCGCGGGGATCGGCGTCGGCATGGCGTTCATCGACGATTGCCGCTGGTGGACGACGACCCGCCAGCAGTGGGGCCAGCCCGTCGGCAAGCACCAGTCCATCTCGAAGATGATGGCGAACTACGCGGCGCACCTCTTCGCGATGAAGAGCATGGTGTACCTCACGGTGGCCTTCGCCGATCGCAAGGACGCGGACATCCGCCTCGAGGCAGCGGCGGCCAAGTACTACTGCAGCGAGACGCTGTCGCGGATGCTCGACGACTACCTGCAGGTGCGCGGCGGGCGCGGCTACGAGCGCGCGACCTCGCTCTATGAGCGCGGCGATCGCCCGATCAACATCGAAATGGCGATCCGCGACATGCGCGTCGGCCGGATCTTCGAGGGTTCGTCGCAGGTCATGCACCTGATCATGGCGCGCGAGGCGCTCGACACGCACTTCAAGCTCGTCATGCCGATCATGCAGCCGAAGCCCGGCCAGAAGGACACCAAGGGTCAGGCCATGATGAAGGCCGCAAGCTTCTACCTGACCTGGCTGCCCAAGCTGTACGTGCCGGGGACGAGCGGCAATCTTCAGACCAAGCACCTCAACGCGGTCAACCGCAAGCATCTCGTGTTCGCCGCCACTTGCAGCAAGCACCTCGCGCGGGAATTGTTCACCACGATGGCGAAGTTCGGGCCGAAGCTCGAGCGGGAGCAGATCCTGCTCGGCAACTTCGTGGACATCGGCGTCGAGCTGTTCGCCATGGCGACGACGCTCTCCTACGCCGAACACCTGCTCGGCCTGAATCCGTCGGATACCACGCCGCAGGATCTGGCCGACCTGTATTGCCGCGAGGCGCGTCAGCGGATCGCCGCGAGTTTCCATGCGGTCGCGTCGAACCACAATCGCCTGTACCGCAAGCTGGGCGACCTGTTCATGGAGGGCAAGCTCGCCTGGCTCGCGGACGGCTCGACCAACCCGATTCCCCCGCGGTACCGGGACTGGGAGAAGAACGCGTACGTTCGCCCGTTGGAAAATGCCGGCCAAGGCAACCCGAACGAGCCGGTCAAGGCGGATACGCGGAGCAAGGCCGCGGTCGACTGACGACGCGGGAGCCTGCGCTCCGCAGAGGCTCGCTGCGGCAGGCGATTCCGTTCGCGGAGGGTCTCGCCGGAGGGCACGCAGCCCGCACCCGAAAGCTGCGGCTGTGTGCGCGTCGCGTTGCCCCTGACGCCGGGAAGATCGGTTCCTCCCGGCTCTACCAGCCGAGATCGACCCAGGTCGCTCCCAGGAAGGGGTTGGACAGGTCCCGCGCGGTCGCCGCCCGCATCGCGTCATACTGCTTGGCGCTGTAGGCGACTCCCCTGTTCGCGGCATCCGGCTCACCCTGCCGACTCTCCGGATGGAGCTCCTGGTAAGCCGCGAACTCGTTCGGGCCGCCCACGTAGATCCGGTTCCGCGGCGCGTCCGGGTAGATGAAGAACTTCTTGCCGCTGCGCTGCATCGGCCGGATCTGGCCCGGTGGCAGGGTTTGCACCCAATCCTGCTGCACCGTCGTCGTCGCGACGAGCACCTTGAAGCCCAGGGCCAGCAACTCGCTTTCGTCCACACGCGGGGCGGCCGTCGTGGCGCAGCCGGCCGCGAACATGGACACGGCCAGGGCGGCGAGCAGCCCGAGCAGGCTCGCCCGCCGGTTGATCACGCAGCGGTTCAGGCGGTTCATGATTTCAGTCCAGTGAGGTCCGGGTCTTGGCCCCGACAAGCCGTCGACCCGGCAGGGTCAGCGCAGCGCATCGATCGCCATCACGCTCGCGTCCCGCGCGCCGTGACCCGCGGCCATGAGTGCATCCATCCGCGCGGCGACCGCCGGCAGCGCCGCCAGGGGCCGGTCGCCGGACATCTCCAGCATCAGCCGCACGTCCTTGCGCGCCATCGCCAACTCGAAGCTCGGGCTGAAGTCGCCCTTGGCCATGCCCGGCCCGCGGCGGGCGATTGCCGCATTGACGTCGAGCGCCCCGAGCAGCCGGATCGCGTCCGCCGCGTCGACGTTGCACGCCTTCGCCAGGGTGAGGACGTCGGCCATCACCGCCCAGATGCCGATGAGCATCGCGTTGCCCAGGAGCTTGTCGGCGGCGGCGAGATCGCTGCGCTCGCCCATGTACTCGAGGCGTCCGGTCATCCTGGAAAGATCGGCCCGGACCGCTTCGAAGACTGCCTGCGGGCCTGCGGCGAGCATGAAGCCCTGGGCGTTGCGCGCCGCCGGCGGCCCCATGAAGACGGGACAGTGCAGGTAGCGAATGCCCTGCGCCCGGAGACGCGCGGCCCGTTCGGCGGTGAGGGTCGGCAGGGTCGTGCTGTGATCGACGACGACCGCGTCCGCGGAGAGACCTGGACGTGCCGCCGCGATGACCGCGTCGACCACCGCATCCTCCTTGAGGACGAGATGCACGCGTGACGCCCCGCGAACGGCTTCGGCGGGCGTTGCGGCCGCCTTGACACCGAACGGCGCGAGCGCCAGGACCTTGTCCGGCGAACGGTTCCACGCGCTGACCGCATCGCCACGCTTGGCGGCGGCCTCCGCGAAGGCGGCGCCGAGGAGCCCGGTGCCGAGGAATGCGATGTCTGCCACGTCCTGCTCCTGGAGAAGTTGTGCGTCGGGCGCGACGCCGCGAACCGGGAGGTCCGGCTGGTGGCGCATCTTACCCGGAACGACCTCGCGTCGCGGCGAAGGCCGGGGTGGCGAGGTGGTGCGGCTGCGCGTCGAGCGTGATCGGGATGCCGAACTCCGCCTGCCGGATCGGACGAACGACGGCGACGCGCCATCGGCGTGCCGCGGGGAGGGGGGACGATCCGGATCGTCGGCTTGCGAGTGGCGCGCGAACGGGCGATCGAGGCTCGATCCCGCGCTATGCCGCGCGCATCCGGGCCATGATCGCCGTCATCGCATCCGCAGCGCCGCTGCGCACGCCGAAGCGGACGTGCTCGCTAAGAAGGGTTTCGGTCGG
>DATIUK010000259.1:0-2159 GCA_035466885.1 Casimicrobiaceae bacterium | reverse complement strand
AGGCGCTCGAGGGGCACATCGAGCGCGCGTACCACCCCGGGGAGTAGCGGCGCGCGGATCGGCACGCCCGCCCGCAGTCACTTGAATCGCATGCACCGGGCGCCGAACGGTCCGCCCTTCATGCGCGGCGTCGACTCCTGCAGCCTGTGGTGGGTGATGCTGCCGTACTCGACGCCGTACCCGCGGTAGTCGAACCGCGCGGTCTCACCCTTCTTCAGCACGGCCTCCTCGAGGTTACCGATGAGGTCCATCCACGGCTCGTCGCCCGCGTTCATCCGGATCGTGTCCGCAGCGACGCGTCCCGGCGCGGCGATCTTGCCGCTGTCGTCGAAGTCGCGCTGGCCGATCGGCAGGTTCTCGTTGACCGACGGATAGTACTGGACCCCGTAACAAGCCTGCGTCCCGCCGTCGCTGAACGTGTTGAGCGTTCCCGGGTTGCCGTCGGTGGGCGCACCACTGGTCAGGCCGCAGTAGCTCCTGCCAACGGCGAGCTTCCCGTTCTGCGAGGCCGTCGAGTAGACAGGCTCGACGGTGTTCCCGGTGATGGCATCGATGACCTCGGCGCTCGCCAGCTGCCCGCCGTCCCACGCGCAGAAAGCCGCGAAGAGCGCAAACGGAGTGCAGTTCAGAGACTTCTCGTCGAGCAGTGCCTCCGAGAATGCCTTGCCGCCGACCTTGGCGGGGTCGCCTCCGTACGTCTTGATCGTCACATCGTCGAACCAGTACGTCGCCCACCCGTAGGCGCCGTGCTCGTTCGAGCAGTTGTTCGCGTGGCCGACCGCATACGCTTCGCCCTGCGGCCAGGAGGGGTTCGCGTAGAACTCCGGGAAGCTGTTGCTGTTGGTGAGCAGCGAGAACACGCCGGTCTGGATCGTGTACGTCCCTTGCTGGCCGGGCGTCTGAGTGGCGGTGTCGGTCGGTCCCGTCGCCCGGATCCACCACGTGTTCTGCGTGGGGAAGTTGAGGAGGTACCGGTCCTGACCCGGATAGAGCAGATCGGTCGTCGGATCCTTCACGACGTACGTCGCCTGCGAGCTCGTGTTGTCCACCGGCAAGGCGTTCTCCCAGCCCGGGTTCCAGCGCGACGGACGATGCGTCGCCATGTAGTTCTTGATGTTCGCCGGCTTCGCGTTCGTGCTGCCCGCCGGAAGCACCGGAACGGATCCGCCGCCGATGGCCTCGAGGAACGCGCGCAGGCGCCCCGCCGTGATCTCGTACTTGTCGAGGTACACCTTCGTCGTGCCCGGCGGCATGACCGGATCGGTGTAGCCCTTCACCTCGAGGGTGCGGCAGCAATCCTCGTGTCCCGGCGCAGCCGGATCCGCCGCCGTCGCGTGCGTCGCGTTCTGACCGTTGCCGACATCGCCGCCTCCGCACGTGTCCCCGCCGTGGTTCCCCTTGCAGCTCGGCATGTCGACGCACTTCGTCGCGTAGTTGCACGCGCCGTTGCAGTCGCCGTCGACCTTGCAGTTGAGGCCCTGCGCGCACTTCTTCATGCCGGCTCCGGTGCCGCCGCAGTCGAGATCCGTCTCGGTCCCGTTCTGCACGCCGTCCGTGTAGGAGGGCGCCGTGCACTTCTTCGTCGCGTCCGGACAGTAGTCGTCGGCGCAGTCGCTGTTCGCCGCGCAGTCCTTGCCGTTGGCGCACTTCGGAGCGGTGGGACCGCCGCAGTCGACGTCCGTCTCCCCCTGGTTCTTCTTGCCGTCCTTGGGGCCGATCGGCCCGCACACGAGGTTCTCGCAGGTGCCGACGCAGTCGGTGTTGTCGGTGCACCCCTGGCCGTCCGGACACGGCTGCGTCGCCTTCACGCTGCCGCCGCAGTC
This sequence comes from Casimicrobiaceae bacterium, assembly GCA_035466885.1. GTDB lineage: Bacteria > Pseudomonadota > Gammaproteobacteria > Burkholderiales > Casimicrobiaceae > CAIWHR01. The sequence goes on along the minus strand of DATIUK010000259.1, from coordinate 336 downwards.
GATGCCGGTCTCCCCGCTGTCCTTGGCGCCGTTGCTGTGGCTCCCCTCGGGCGGCACCGCGCAGGTCGAGCCATTGCAGAAGCCGGAAGTGCAGTCCTTGTCGAGCTCGCACTTCTCGCCGTCGTTGCACTGCGTGGCGGTGCCGACGCCGCAGGTCTTGCCCGCGGGCGCCCCGCAAACGCCGTTTTCGCACTTGCCGCTCGCGCACTGCTCGGGCCCCGTGCAGCCGGCGCCGGTGCACTGGGCCGGACAGATCCCGCCGCAGTCGACGCCCAGCTCTCCCTCGTCCTTCGTTGCGTTCGTGCAGCCCGGCGTGTCATCGGTGGCCGTGGAGCA
>DATIUK010000258.1:0-2481 GCA_035466885.1 Casimicrobiaceae bacterium | reverse complement strand
GGCGTTCGTCGGTTACGGCGACGAGTCGACCGGCGCGGTGATCGAGCTCACCTACAACTACGGCGTCGGCAGCTACGAGATCGGCGGCGGCTTCGGCCACATCGCGGTCGAGGTCCCCGATGCCGCGGCGGCGTGCGCCGCCGTGCGCGCGAAGGGCGGCACGGTCACGCGCGAGGCCGGCCCGGTGAAGGGCGGCAGCACGGTGATCGCCTTCGTCCAGGACCCGGACGGCTACAAGCTCGAGCTGATCGAGCGCGGCTGAGCCACCCGGCGCGGGGCCCCGCGCGCAGCGCGGGGATCGACGGCAAGGCGAATGCCGCGGGCCGGCCGACGCCACGGACGCTTCGCAGTTTGTCGATGGTGCGGAGGCCGGCGCGGCTGACCGCGCTTCCGGCCGCCGGCGGAGTTCAGCCCGCGGTGCGCAGGAGTTCGCGGATGTCGTTCGCGAACACGTCGGGCCCGGCCCCGTAGCTCACGTAGACGCGCAGCCGGCCCTGGGGATCGAAGAGGTACGCGCCGGCCGAGTGGTCCATCGTGTAGGTCCCCGGCGTCGACCCCGGCTGCTTCTGGTAGACGACCTTGAACTCGCGCGCCGTCCGCTCCAGCGCCGGGGCGTCGCCGAGGAGCCCGAGGAACGACGGGTCGAACGCCGGCACGTAGTGGCCGAGGAGCTCGGCGGTGTCGCGCTGCGGATCGACGGTGACGAACAGCACCTGGACGCGGGCGGCGTCGGCGCCGAGCCGGCGCATCGCCTCGGCGAGCTCGGCGAGCGTCGTCGGGCAGACGTCCGGGCACTGCGTGTAGCCGAAGAACAGCACGACGACCTTGCCGCGGAAGTCGGCGAGCGTCCGTGCCTTGCCGGTGTGGTCGGTCAGGGCGAAGTCGCGGCCGTAGCTCGTGCCGGTGATGTCCGAGGCCTTGAACTTCGGTTGGCCGCGGTCGCAGCCGGCCAGCGGCAGCGCGGCGACGAGCGCCAGCAGCGCGACGAAGACGCGGCGGGACGCGGGCATCAGCGGACGTAGTGGTCGACGAGCAGCGCCGTGAACAGCGCCGCGAGGTACCAGATCGAGGTCTTGAACGTCGCCCGCGCCAGGAGATCCGAGTAATCGCGGTAGAGCTGAACCGCGTGCAGCAGGAACCAGCCGCCCAGCGCCAGCGCCGCGACGAGGTAGAGGATGCCGCTCATCCGGATCGCGAATGGGAGCATCGTCACCGCCACCAGCGCACAGGTGTAGAGCACGATCATCAGTTGCGTGTAGCGCCGGCCGTGCGTGACCGGCAGCATCGGCAGCCCGGCGTTGGCGTAGTCGCGGACCCGGTAGAGCGCCAGCGCCCAGAAGTGCGGCGGCGTCCAGACGAAGATGATCAGGAACAGCAGCAGCGGCTCGGGCGCGATCTCGCCGGTCACCGCCGTCCATCCCAGCACCGGCGGCATCGCGCCGGAAGCGCCGCCGATGACGATGTTCTGCGGAGTCGCCGGCTTGAGGAAGATCGTGTAGACGACCGCGTAGCCGACGAAGGTGCCGAACGTCAGCCACATGGTCAGCGGATTGACGAAGCGCCAGAGGAGGAAGAGGCCGATCCCGCCGACGATCGCGGCGAACACCAGCGTCTGCCACGAAGTGACCGCACCGCTGGGCAGCGGCCGGCGGCGGGTGCGCGCCATCAGCGCGTCGATCTTCTGCTCGACCAGGCAGTTGAACGCCGCCGCTGCGCCCGCGACCAGCGCGATGCCGAGCGTGGCGAAGAACACCGGGACCGGGGGCGGCAGCCCGGGGGTGGCGAGGAACATGCCGATCACCGCGCAGAAGACGACCAGCGACACCACCCGCGGCTTGGTAAGCGCGAGGAACTGCCGGAAATGGCCTTCGGAGAGGGTCAGTGTCGACATGGGTGCGACGGACGACGGACTGCCGCCGGCTGCGCTGCCGTACGGTAGACAGTCGATCATTTTAGCATCGAGCCCGGCGCCCCCGGTCATGGCGTCACCCGATCCGCGACGCCTTGAGCAGGCGCGTGAGGTCCTTGGCAAGGCCCTTGATGTCGGGGTCGGCCGGGTAGCGCAGGACGAGATTGCCCAGCGGATCGATGACGATGATCGACGGCGGCCCGCCCGGCAGGCGGCCCGCTGCCGCCGCGTCGACACGCGCGACGACGAGGCCCGGGGTCGCTGCCGGCTCGGCCGGCAGCGGGTCGGCGCCGGTCACGATCAGCGCCCGCGCGACGCGATCCTGCTCGCGGCCCTGCATCGTGCGCGCCTGCCGCGTCGCGTAGAGCATCCGCTCGCAGGCTTCGGCGCAGCGCTCGCCGGCGTTGACGACGAGCAGCCACTGTCCCCTGGCGTCGGCGAGGCGGAACGGCCGACCGTCGGCGCGCACGCCCTCGAGCGCCGGCGCCGGCGCCGTCGGCAGCAGCGTGCCGTGGTTCGCCTGGACCTCGCGGGGAAAGAAATAGTAGACCGCGTACGAGGCGGCCACCGGG
>DATIUK010000257.1:0-9985 GCA_035466885.1 Casimicrobiaceae bacterium | reverse complement strand
CTCTACCCCGACCACGTCGTGTTCCTGGGCGGCGAGGCCTGCGTCGTCATCGACGCCGACGGCGCGCCGGCGGCGTCGATGACGACGCATGCCTCGCCGCCCAGGAACACGACGTGGTCGGGGTAGAGGACGCCTTGCCGTGCCCAGGCGAGGCAGGCGGGGTCGGTCGCGAGCGCGTGCACGACCGCGTCGATCGCAGGGCGATACCCGGACGCATCGGCGAGGGCCGCGAGCCGCGGCGCATCGGGCGGCGGCGCCGGCCGAGGCGCGATGGCGAGGCGCCGCTCGACCTCGCGCACCAGCGCCTCGCCGGCGGCGCAGTCGTCGGCGCCGACGACGATGCCGTGGTTGGCGAGGGCCAGCACCGCGGCACCCGCCTGCGCCGGCGCACGCACCGCATGGGTCAGCGGCAGTCCCGGGCGGCAATACGGCACCCACGCCCAGGGCAGCCCGGAGAGGCGCTCGGCAACCCTCGCCTCGCCGTCGGCACGCACCTCCCAGCCCAGCGCGTTCACCGAATGCAGATGCAGCACGACTCGGTGCGGCAGCAGCGCGTGCAGCGTGGTCTCGATCGACGGCCGCAGCGGCGTGTCACCGAGCACCCGGCCGGCGGTCGGGTCGACCTCGTCGCGTTCGATCCCCGCGCGCACGCCGGCGAGATCGACGGGCACGAAGACGTCCCCGCCCTCGGCCGCGCGCAACTGCTTGCCCGAGGCCTTGATCCACAACGCGCCGTCGCGCTTGATCGACGTGTTGCCGCCCGCCGCCTGGACGAGCAGCGGGTCGGAGCCCAGGCGTGCCGACAGTGCGACGAACGATCGAAACTCGGAGTCCTGCGGCAAAACGGTCATCGCCGTCACCTTTCCCGGGGGCCCGTGCGCCCGCCGCGCGAGGACGCGGGGGGTTGGTCGGTTGGAATCGATCCGCCGAGCGCCGATTGTGTATGGCAGTTCGCATTTTTGCATATAAAATCGCACTATTGTATGGACGGGAGCGGCGGTGACCACGATCGCGGTTGACCTGGAACAAAGGATCGCCGACGACATCCTGAGCGGACGCATCGCTCCGGGCGCCAAGCTCGACGAGCAGATGCTCGCCGAGCGCTTCAACGTCTCGCGCACGCCGGTGCGCGAAGCACTGCGCCAGCTCCTGGGCACGGGCCTCGTCGAGAGCATCCCGCGCCGCGGTGCGGTGGTGACGAGCTTCGGGCCCGAGCGCCTGTCGCAGCTGTACGAGACGATCGGCGAGCTGGAAACGCTGTGCGCCCGGCTCGCCGCGCAGCGGATGACGGCGATCGAGCGCAAGGAGCTGGAGCTGGCCCTCGTGCCGCTGCTGGCCGCAGCCGCCGCCGGCGACCGCGACGCCTACCTCGAGCGCAGCGACGTGCTGCACGACATCATCCACCGCGGCTGCCACAACCCGTTCCTGGTCGACCTGGTGCGCGCGTATCGGATGCGCTCGCTGCCGTTCCGCAACCTCCAGCCCTACACGCGCGAACGGGTGAAGAACTCCTCCGACGAGCACCGGCGCATGGTCGCCGCGATCGTCGCCCACGACGCTGACGAGGCAACGCGCGTGATGCGCGAGCACGTCGCGACGTCGCTGCTGCGCGCGCTGGAGACCATCGGCGAGCGCGGCGCCACCGACGAGAGGTCACCCGGATCCGCCCCGCGGCCGCGGCGCGCGTCCCGGCGCCCTGCCTGATCCGCCCGGAAAAAGCGGGCGGCACGCGTGCCGCCGCGCCCCCGGCGTTAGAATCGGACGACAGGGACGAGGGAGTTGCCGATGTCACCCAACGAGCAGAAGGCCGCGGCCGCGCGGGAAGCAATCCGGTATGTCGAGGACGACGCGTGGATCGGCGTGGGCACCGGCTCGACGACCGACTTTTTCATCGACGAACTGGCGAAGATCAAGGGCCGCATCCGCGGCGCCGTGGCGAGCTCGGTGCGCACCGCCGAGCGGCTGAAGAAGCACGGCATCGTGATCGAGGAGCTCAACAATCTCGTCGAGCGCGACCTGCCGGTCTACATCGACGGTGCCGACGAGGTCACCGAGCACGGCGCGATGATCAAGGGCGGCGGCGGCGCGCTGACGCGGGAGAAGATCGTCGCCGCGGTTGCGCGGCGGTTCGTCTGCATCGGCGACGAGTCGAAGCTCGTGCCCGTGCTCGGGCGCTTTCCGCTGCCGGTCGAGGTGATCCCGGTCGCGCGGAGCTACGTCGCGCGCCAGCTCGTGCTGCTGGGCGGGCAGCCGGCGTGGCGGATGGGCTTCACCACCGACAACGGCAACCTGATCCTCGACGTCTCCGGGTTCACCATCCTCGACCCGGTTGCGCTGGAGGCGAAGATCCGCGCGCTGGCCGGCGTGGTCACCGTGGGGCTGTTCGCACAGCGCGGCGCCGACGTCATCCTGCTCGGCGGCGACCACGGCGTGCGCACCTTGAAGCCCGGGCGCTGACCGGCCGCCGCGGCGCACGCCGCGCTACAATCCGGCCATGAACCCGTCACCGAAAACGGCCGCGGCCGGCGCCGTCGGCGTCGCTGCCTACATGGCCGACGTCGGCACCGCCGCGCGCGCCGCGGCGCGGGTACTGGCGCGCGCCGATACCGCCACCAAGAACGCCGCGCTCGCGGCGATGGCGGCCGCGATTCGCCGCGACCAGGGCGCGCTGCTCGCCGCCAACGCCGAGGACGTCCGCACGGCGCGCGAGGCCGGCCACGACGCCGCGTTCGTCGACCGGCTGGCGCTGACGCCCAAGGCGATCGAGGCGATGGCCGAGGGGCTGGAGCAGATCGCCGCGCTGCCCGACCCGGTGGGCGAGATCACCGACCTCAAGTTCCGCCCGACGGGCATCCAGGTCGGGCTGATGCGAGTGCCGCTGGGCGTCGTCGGCATCATCTACGAGTCGCGGCCCAACGTCACCGCCGACGCCGCGGGGCTTTGCCTCAAGTCCGGCAACGGGACGATCCTGCGCGGCGGCTCCGAGGCGATCCGCAGCAACCAGGCGATCGCCGCCTGCGTCCACGAGGGATTGACCGCGGCCGGACTGCCCGTCACCGCCGTGCAGGTGATCGCCACCACCGACCGCGCCGCCGTCGGCCACCTGATCGCCGACGACAAGCACGTCGACGTGATCGTGCCGCGCGGCGGCAAGAGCCTCACCTCGCGAATCGCGGCCGAGGCGAAGGTGCCGGTGATCAAGCACCTCGACGGCGTCTGCCATGTGTTCGTCGACGCCGCCGCGGACCTCGACCGCGCGGTCCGCATCGCCGACAACGCGAAGACGCAGCGATACTCGCCGTGCAACACGATGGAGACGCTGCTCGTCCACGCGGCCATCGCCGCGCGGGTGCTGCCGCCGCTGGCCGCGATCTATGCGGCCAAGGGCGTCGAGATGCGCGGCTGCGAGCGGGCCCGCGCGGTGGTGCCGGGGATGACGCCGGCGACCGAGGCCGACTGGTACGAGGAGTACCTCGCGCCGATCCTCGCCATCCGCGTCGTCGACTCGCTCGACGCCGCGATCGACCACATCGCCACCTACGGCTCGCAGCACACCGACGCGATCGTCACCGAGGACTACACGGCAGCGATGCGTTTCCTGCGCGAGGTCGATTCGAGCTCGGTGATGGTCAACGCGTCGACCCGCTTTGCCGACGGCTTCGAGTACGGGTTGGGCGCCGAGATCGGCATCTCGACCAACAAGCTGCACGCGCGGGGGCCGGTCGGCCTCGAGGGCCTCACCAGCCGCAAGTGGGTCGTGTTCGGGTCCGGGCAGATCCGGACCTGACGGCCTGGCGCCGGACCGGCTGCCGGCACCGGCGCAGCTCGCCGGACGATCGCCGGCGCCGCCGCAACAACCCCCGCACGGGAGGGCACGCCGATGTCGTCGTCCGTCACGCTGTCGATCGTCACCAACTCGCTGATCGCCGCATCCAAGGCCTTCGGCTGGTCGGTGACCGGGTCGCCCACGCTCTTCGCCGAGACGATCCACTCGCTGGCCGACGTCGGCAACCAGGTGCTGCTCAAGGTCGGCGAGGTGCGCGGCAAGGCCGGCCCCGACCGGGAACACCCGTTCGGTCGCGGGCAGGAGAAGTTCTTCTGGGCGCTGGTCTCGGCGGTCAGCGTCTTCTTCATCGGCTGCGGAATCAACATCTACCACGGCGTCGAATCGCTGCTGCACCCGACGGCGACGCAGCCGTTCACGCCGCTGGTCATCGGTTTGCTGCTGTTCGCGCTGGCGCTCGAGTCGTGGACCTTCACCGTCGCGTTCCGCGAAATCGGCGGCCTCAAGGGCCTCGCCAAGAACCGCAGCAACGTCACCGTGCTCGCCGTGCTGCTCGAGGACGGCGTCGCGCTGCTCGGCATCCTCCTGACGCTGCTCGTCGCCGGCATCTCCTCGGTCTGGGGCCCGCGGCCGGCATTCGACGCGGTCGTGGCGATCGGCGTCGGCGCGCTGCTCGGCGTCATGGCGCTGTTCCTCGCGGGCATCAACCGCCGGCTGCTGATCGACAGCTCCGACCAGGAACTCGACCGCGCGGCCGAGGCGTGGCTGCGCGAGCGCAAGGTTGCGGCCAGCGTCCGGTCGCTGGTGCTCGACGACGACCGGGCGATCGTGTTCGTCCGCTCGAGCGGCCCGGTCGACGATTCCTTCGCCCTCGGGCAGGAAATCAAGGCCCATGCGGGCACGGCACTCGGCAAGCGCATCGACGCGGTCTACTGGAAGTTCATGAGCGGCGCCCTGCCGGTTCCGCCGGCCGGCTGATTCCGCACAGGCGCGTCAGGCGGCGGCGCGACCGGACCGCCGGCGCAGCAAACGCGCCTCTTGCCTGGCGCGTCACGACCGACTATATATCAGAGCGATGGAAGACCTCGCCCGGCGCATCCTGCTGTTCTGGTTCGGCGCTCCCCCGCATACGCCGCGCGACGCCTGGTTCCGCAAGGACCCGGCATTCGATGCGGCGGTCGGCCGCGAATTCGGGCCCGCCGTGCTGCACGCGCTCGAAGGCGGATGGCAGGCCTGGGACGCCGAGCCGCAGGGTGCGCTCGCGCGGATCCTGCTCCTCGACCAGTTCACCCGCAACATGCACCGCGACAGCCCGCGCGCCTTTGCCGGCGACGCCCTCGCGCTTGCCGCCGCGCAGGCGCTGGTGGCCCGGGGCGACGACGCGAGGCTCGGCCCGCTGGAGCGCTGGTTCGCCTACCTGCCGTTCGAGCACGCGGAGTCGTGGCCGGCGCAGGAGCGCTCGCTCGCCCTGTTCGCGCAGCTCGCGGCCGAGACGGGTATCGCCGCGCCGCTCGAATGGGCGCAGAAGCACGCGGACGTCATCCGCCGCTTCGGCCGCTACCCGCACCGCAACGGGCTGCTCGGACGCACGTCGACGCCCGAGGAGATCGCGTTCCTGGCCCAGCCGGGCTCGCGGTTCTGACCGCACCCGGCCCGGAGGAGGGCAAGCGTCCGACGGCCATCGTCAAGACTGCCCGTGCGCTGCGGTTCGGCTTCGACTGCGCCGTGCCGCTGTTGCGCGGAACACTGCGCGGGGAGCGCCGAACCGTCGGCAGCCCGGCGCAAAGGGTGACCGCGCGGCAGAGCCATGCGTAGAATGGCCGCCATGCCCGCCCCCCTCGGCGTCTTCGGCGGAACCTTCGACCCGATCCACTGCGGTCACCTCGAGCTTGCCCGCGAGGTCCGCTTCGCCCTGCAACTCGCCGCGGTGCGCATCATCCCTGCCGGCGACCCGCCGCACCGCGCGGCGCCGGTGGCGACCGCCGTTCACCGCCTCGCCATGGTGGAACTCGCGGTCGAAGGGTCGGTCGGGCTCGAGGTCGACCGGCGCGAGGTCGATCGCCCAGGGCGCAGCTTCACGGTGCTCACCCTCCTGTCGTTGCGCGACGAGGATCCGGCGCGACCGCTGGCGCTCATCGTCGGTGCCGACGCATTCCTCGGTTTTCCCGGCTGGCACCGCTGGCGGGAGATCTTCAACCTGGCCCACGTCGTCGTCGTCGCGCGCCCCGGCAGCCCGTTTCCTTCCCGGCTGCCACCGGTGCTCGCCGACGAGTGGGAAGCGCGCCGCACCAACGAGGCGAAGTCGCTGCACGAATCCACCGCCGGCGCAGTCCTCGTGCAGCCGATCACGCCGCACGACATCTCGGCCAGCGCGATCCGGACGCAGCTCGGGCGGGGGGCCGAGGGCATCGCCGCGGTCCGCGGTTTGCTTCCGCCCGCCGTTTTGGCCTATATTGACCGCAACCAGCTCTATCGATCACGCCCGGATGCGCCCTGACAAACTCCAGAAGACCGCCGTCACCGCCCTCGAGGACATCAAAGCGCGCGACATCACCGTCCTCGACGTGCGCAAGCTCACGAGCCTCTACGACACGCTGATCGTCGCCTCCGCCGAGTCCAACCGGCAGGTCAAGGCGCTCGCCAACCACGTCCGCGACAAGCTGAAGCAAGCCGGCGCGTCCATCATCGGCGTCGAAGGCGAAGCGACCGGCGAGTGGGTGCTGGTCGATGCCGGCGACATCGTCGTCCACATCATGCAGCCCGCGGTGCGCGCGTACTACAACCTCGAGGAGCTGTGGACGCCGCCCACGCCGGTCCGACGGACGAAACCGAAGACCGAGCTCAAGACCGAACTCAAGACCGAACCGAAGGCCGCGCCCAAGCCGAAGCCCAGGGCCGCGCCGAAAGCCGGAGCCAAGGCCACGCCCGGAGCCAAGGCCAAGGGCAAGACCTGACCGGCGCAAGGCGCGCAGCCGCCGGACCGATCGTCCTGCCCGGCGCCCTCGACCCATGCTGCGAATTCGCGTCGTCGCGCTCGGTCACCGGATGCCGGCCTGGATCGATGCCGGCTGGGAAGATTATCGGCGGCGCCTGCCGCGCGAGATCGCCCTAGACCTGGTGGAACTCAAGCCGGAGCCGCGCGACCGGGGCAAGCCGGTGTCGGAGCTGCTCGCGGTCGAGGCCACCCGGATCGGCGCCGCCTGCCAGGGCGCCGCGCTGATCGCCCTCGACGAACGGGGCGCGGCGTGGACGACACGGCAGCTCGCCGGAGAGCTCGCGCGCTGGCGTGACGAGGCGATGGCGGTCGCGTTCGTGATCGGCAGCGCCGACGGTCTCGATCCGGGACTGAAACGCCGCGCCGCCGCCCGCGTCGCGCTGTCCGCGCTAACATTGCCGCACGGCCTCGTGCGGGTGCTGCTCGCCGAGCAGGTCTACCGCGCGGCGAGCCTCCTGGCCGGGCACCCGTACCATCGCGATTGACGCCCGCCTCTCTGGATTGCGAACAACTGAACGCACCGCACCGGGCTGCGCCGATGAACGACCACACACCGCCACAAGCGATCTACCTCGCATCGAAGAGCCCGCGCCGGGCGGAACTGCTGCGCCAGCTCGGCGTCGAGTTCACCGAGCTGCGCCTGCGTGAGGCACCCGGGCGCGAGCGCGACGTGGTCGAGGGACCGCGCCCCGGCGAGTCGCCGCGCGACTACGTCACGCGCATCGCCCGCACCAAGGCGCTCATCGCCTGGCACCGGATGGGCCAGCGCAGTCTGCCGCCGCTGCCGGTGCTCGCCGCGGACACCGAGGTCGTCCTCGACGGCGCAATCTTCGGCAAGCCCACCGACGCAACGGACGCCGCGCGGATGCTGGCCGCGCTGTCCGGCCGCACGCACGAGGTGCTGACGGCGCTGTTCCTCAAGTGGGAGCAGGTGGTCCACGGCACCGTATCTGTTTCCCGGGTCACGTTCCGCGCGCTCGAACCGGCCGAGATCGAGCGTTACTGCGCGAGCGGCGAGCCGCTGGACAAGGCCGGCGCCTATGCGATCCAGGGGCGCGGCGCCGCATTCGTCGAGCGCCTCGAGGGCAGCTACTCGGGCGTCATGGGGCTGCCGCTGTTCGAGACGGCGGGGACGCTCGCGCAGATCGGCGTCTCCGTGCTATAACGAACGCAACGGCTGCACCTGCCCGCATCGCCGGCTCCGCCGCGACCGCGGCGCCCGCGCGATCGACCGACTGCACGTCCCGGGCCTCTGCACCGGGGACGAGGAATTCCCATCTTGAACCCACCGCGCGCCAATGTCCCATGACATTCTCATCAACGTAACGCCGCAGGAAACACGGGTCGCGATGCTGGAGCAGGGCGTCGTGCAGGAGCTCCATGTCGAGCGGCAGAGCGCCCGCGGCCTCGTCGGCAACATCTACCTCGGGCGGATCGCCCGCGTGCTGCCGGGCATGCAGAGCGCGTTCATCGAGATCGGGCTCGAGCGTGCCGCGTTCCTGCACATCGCCGACATCTGGGAGCACCGGCTGGGCGGCCACGGCGGCACCGACACCCGCCCGATCGAGAAGATCCTGCACGAGGGGCAGTCGCTGCTGGTGCAGGTGATCAAGGACCCGATCGGCACCAAGGGCGCGCGGCTGTCGACGCAGCTCTCGCTGGCGGGCCGGCTGCTCGTCTACCTGCCGCAGGACTCGCACATCGGCATTTCGCAGCGGATCGAGGACGAGGCCGAGCGCGAGAGCCTGCGCGAAAAGCTGCAGCAGCAACTGCCCGAGGGGCTCGCCGGCGGCTTCATCATCCGCACGATGGCCGAGGCCGCCACCGAGCGCGAGATGGCCAACGACATCGAGTACCTGACCAAGCTCTGGAACGACCTCAACACGTCGACCCGCGAGGTGCCGGCTCCGGCGCTGCTCTACCAGGACCTCTCGCTCGCGCAGCGGGTGCTGCGCGACATGGCGACCGAGGAAACCTCGCGCGTCGTCGTCGATTCGCGCGAGACCTTCGTGCGGATGCAGGAGTTCGCACGCGGCTACACGCCGGCGCTCGTCGAGCGGCTGGCGCACCACGCTGGCGAACGGCCGCTGTTCGACCTGCACGGCGTCGAGGACGAGATCGAGAAGGCGCTGTCGCGGCGCGTGGACCTGAAGTCCGGCGGCTACCTGATCGTCGACCAGACTGAGGCGATGACGACGATCGATGTCAACACCGGCGGATTCGTCGGCGGACGCAGCTTCGACGACACGATCTTCAAGACCAACCTCGAGGCCGCGCAGGTCATCGCCCGGCAGCTGCGGCTGCGCAACCTCGGCGGCATCATCATCATCGACTTCATCGACATGGAGCAGGCGGACCACCGGGCCGCGGTGCTGGCCGAGCTCAACCGTGCGCTCGAGCGCGACCGCACCCGGCTCACCGTCAACGGCTTCACGCAGCTGGGGCTGGTCGAGATGACGCGGAAGCGCACCCGCGAGTCGCTCGCGCACGTGCTCTGCCAGTCGTGCCCGACCTGCCAGGGCCGCGGCGAGCTGAAGACCGCGCAGACCATCTGCTACGAGATCCTGCGCGAGATCATCCGCGAGTCCAAGCAGTTCAACGCGCGCGAGTTCCGCATCCTCGCCTCGCAATCGGTGATCGACCTCTTCCTCGACGAGGAGTCGCAGTCGCTCGCCCAGCTCGGCGACTTCATCGGCAAGCCGATCTCGCTGCAGGTCGAGTCGATCTACACGCAGGAGCAGTACGACATCATCCTGATCTGACCTTTGCCGCGGCGGAAGGGCCCACGCCCGCCGCCGGGGAAACCGCGCGCCGATGCCCGTCTTGCGCAATTTCTGGAACTGGACCAAGGCGTTCTTCGCGCGCCTCGTCGGCCGCGCCGCGCCGGAGCCCGGCCGCTTCGAGCCCGGCAGCAAGGGATCGTGGCGCGGCTTCCTGTCCACCGCCCCCTGGGTGTTGCCGCGCCGCGACTACCTCGTCTACGTGCCGCAGGGCCACGTCCGCTGGCAATGGCGGCGCCGGCCGCTGATCGTGCTGCTGCACGGCTGCCGGCAGACGCCCGAGGTGGTGGCCGCCGCGACGCGGATCGGCGCGCTCGCCGACGATCTCGGCTGCCTCGTGCTCCTTCCGCGGCAGAAGGAGCGGGCGAACCCGTGGGGCTGCTGGAACTGGTTCGAGTGGAACACCGCCCGCGGGCAGCGCGAAGC
>DATIUK010000256.1:0-7875 GCA_035466885.1 Casimicrobiaceae bacterium | reverse complement strand
GTCGGCACCGATCGGTTGAGGGTCGCGCGCCACGGGGACGGTCCGCCCGAATGCTGCGCGCGCGGGCAGTGTAGGGGCCGGATCGCTCCCGCGGCAAACGCCGGCGAAATCGGGGTCAGAGCCGCAACGTGCGGCGTCGGCGCGAGAATCACCTCGACCAATGTCGCCTTCGCGCATTGGCCCTCGAATTGCGGGTCTGTCCCCCAATTCGAGCTCGGCCCGCGCCCACGAGCCTGGAGCGTTGAGTTCCGTGCTGCCGGGCGCCTGTTCTTGCTGCCGGTCGACTGCGATCAATACCGCGTGAAGAGCACCGCCGGCTGACTGCTGTAGTGCGCCGCGATGTTCTTGATGTCCTGCTGCGTCAGTCCCGCAGCGAAGCCGGCCATGATCGCGTTCTTGCGTGCGCCGGGCTTGTAGTCGCGAAGCGCCTTTTCGAGGTAATCGCGGTGCTGGCCGGCAAGCTTGGGGAAATCGGGCGAAGCGCTGTTGCCGTCGAGACCGTGGCAGGCCGCGCAGACTTCCTTGGCCTTCGCGGCGCCGGCCGCGAGATCCGCGGCGTGCGTCACCGGCAGGTAAGCCAGCGCGAGAACGAGAGACATCATGGGTAGCTTCATTGTCACTTCCCCGCAGTCCGGGTCGCTGGCTGAGCGTAATAGGCGGCGACATCCGCCATATCCTGATCGCTGAGCGTCGCCGCGATCGCCTTCATCGTGAGGTGGCTGCGCTCGCCGTTCTTGTACGCCTGCAGTGCCCGGACGAGGTAGGCGGCGTGCTGCCCACCCAGCCGGGGTACCTTGTAGACCTCGGGAAATGCGGTTCGCCAGCCTTCGATGCCGTGGCAACCCTGGCACATCTGCACCTTCTCGCGCCCCTTGACGGGATCTCCGGCCGGTGCGCTCTGCGCCAGGGCCGGCGCAACGGACAGCGCGGCGGCGAGCATCGGCGCGGCAACTAGGAACTTGGTCATGCGGGCTCTCGTGCGTGATCGATCGATGCCGGCCGGCGGCCGGCGCTTCCAGGCGGGTCGGTCGCAGGCCGGTCCACCAGGCGCAAAACCCCGCGATTCTAGGGGCAGGGCTACCTGCGGTCAAACGCCGCAGGCGACGGTCACTTCTGGAGGTGCTTGAGCTTGCCCTTGACGCCCTTCCACTCGTCGGCGTCCGGCGGCGCGCTCTTGCGCTCGATGATCGGCTTCCAGATCTTCGCGAGTTCCGCATTGAGCGCCGTGAACTGCTTCTGGTCGGCCGGCACGTCGTCCTCGGCAAAGATCGCTTCGACCGGGCACTCGGCGACGCACAGCGTGCAGTCGATGCATTCGTCGGGGTCGATCACCAGGAAGTTCGGGCCCTCGCGGAAACAGTCGACCGGGCAGACGTCGACGCAATCGGTGTACTTGCAACGAATGCAGCTCTCGGTGACGACATAGGTCATTGCAGGGTCCCGGCGGGCGAAAAAAGGGGGCTTGAGTTTACCAAAATGCGGCCCCATCTTCTGTCGCGACGCTGAAAAACAGGACGCCCTGGGGCCGGCGCCCGCTTGCGCCGGGGTGCAGCTTCGGCTAACGTACCCTCCGGCCTGATTCCAGCGGCTCCAGCCGGGCCCGACCGGACGACGCCAGCCGTCCCGCAGTCCTCCCGCGACCGGTGTGCCGCCCCCCGCCCCCGCGATTACAAGGAACCCCATGAGCGAAATGATCAAACACGTGTCCGACGCGTCCTTCGAACAGGACGTGCTGAAGTCGGCGACCCCGGTGCTCGTCGACTACTGGGCCGAATGGTGCGGCCCCTGCAAGATGATCGCCCCGGTCCTCGAGGACGTGGCGAAGCAGTATGCCGGCAAGCTGACCGTGGCCAAGCTCGACATCGATGCCAACCCGGGCACGACGGCGCAGTTCGGCATTCGCGGCATTCCGACGCTGATGCTGTTCAAGGACGGCAAGCCGCACGCGCAGAAGGTCGGCGCGCTGTCGAAGTCGCAGCTGACCGCCTTTGTTGACAGCAACCTCTGAACCGTATAGGCTGGTCCAGCGTTTCCTCAAGCCCTCCGCCCGCGCGGAGGGTGGCACCCAACCCCCCCGTACACGGCGCCGCCCCCGGAAGTCCCGGGCGACACGCAGGTGCCCGACTTCGAAGCTTCGCCGCGGCGCCCGCCGCCCGAGGCTTCCCCGCCCGCCGTCCCTCTCCCCCCGCCAGCCCCCCTTCTTCTGCGCCATGCAACTGTCCGAACTGAAAGTCAAGCACGTCAGCGAACTGCTCGAGGTCGCCAATGCGATGGAGATCGAGGGCGCAAACCGGATGCGCAAGCACGACCTCATCTTCGCGATGCTGAAGGCGCACGCGAAGAAGGGCGAGAGCATCTTCGGCGACGGCACGCTGGAGGTCCTGCCCGACGGCTTCGGCTTCCTCCGCTCGCCGGACACCTCGTACCTGGCCGGCACCGACGACATCTACATCTCGCCGTCGCAGATCCGCCGCTTCAACCTGCACACCGGCGACACGATCGAGGGCGAGATCCGCACGCCCAAGGAAGGCGAGCGCTACTTTGCCCTGGTCAAGGTCGACAAGGTCAACGGCGAGCCGCCCGAGGCGGCCAAGAACAAGATCCTGTTCGAGAACCTGACGCCGCTGTTCCCCGACGAGCCGCTGGTGCTCGAGCGTGACATCAAGGCCGAGGAAAACATCACCGGCCGCGTGATCGACATCATCGCGCCGATCGGCAAGGGCCAGCGGGGCCTGCTCGTGTCCAGCCCCAAGTCCGGCAAGACGGTGATGCTGCAGCACATCGCGCATTCGATCGCCGCCAACCATCCGGATGTCGTGCTGATCGTGCTGCTGATCGACGAGCGCCCCGAGGAAGTCACCGAAATGCAGCGCTCGGTGCGCGGCGAGGTCGTGTCGTCGACCTTCGACGAGCCGGCGACCCGGCACGTGCAGGTCGCCGAGATGGTGATCGAGAAGGCCAAGCGCCTGGTCGAGCACAAGAAGGACGTCGTCATCCTGCTCGACTCGATCACCCGCCTCGCGCGCGCCTACAACACCGTCGTTCCCGCCTCCGGCAAGGTGCTGACCGGCGGCGTCGACGCCAATGCGCTGCAGCGGCCGAAACGCTTCTTCGGCGCGGCCCGCAACATCGAGGAAGGCGGCTCGCTGACGATCATCGCCACCGCGCTGATCGACACCGGCTCGCGGATGGACGACGTGATCTACGAGGAGTTCAAGGGCACTGGCAACATGGAAATCCACCTCGACCGCCGGATGGCCGAGAAGCGCACCTACCCGGCGATCAACGTCAATCGCTCGGGAACGCGCAAGGAGGAAATGCTGCTCAAGCCCGAGATCCTGCAGAAGGTCTGGGTGCTGCGCAAGGTGCTCTACCCGATGGACGACCTGGAAGCGACCGAGTTCCTGGTCGACAAGGTCAAGGCGACCAAGAGCAACGCCGAGTTCTTCGACAGCATGCGCCGGGGCTGACCTCGCCCGGCCGGCAGCACTGCCAGCAGGTCTCTGATTGCAAATCGCTTTTGGACCACGGACCGGCCGCCGCAGGGTCGTGCGGTGGTTGCGGAACCGGCGCGAAGCAGGCATAATTACCGATTGTTCGTTGAGTCCGGGCCAAGCGACCCCAACTCGACACCGCGGTCACGGCGCGCCAGCGGAGCCATGGGGTTCCGGTGCGTGGACCGAAGAGAGGACATCATGAAGACCGGCATCCACCCGAACTACTCGGAAATCCAGGTGACCTGCAGCTGCGGCAACCAGTTCGCGACGCGCTCGACCGTCGCCAAGCCGCTGCACGTCGAAGTCTGCTCGTCCTGCCACCCGTTCTACACCGGCAAGCAGAAGGTGATGGACACCGCCGGCCGGATCGACAAGTTCCGCCAGCGTTACGGCAGCAAGGCCGGCTCCGCCGCGGCCTGAAACGGCGAAGCGCGCGGGTTGCCCGCGATTCGTCGACGCGCTACCCGCGGCATTCGGTGAAAAAGGCAGCTCCGGCTGCCTTTTTTCATTGCCGCCGACACCTGCCCGGCCGCACCCGCCGACCCAGCCAACGATGCCACGCTCCGCCCCGACCCGCGACCTCGCGACCGCCGACACGCTGTCGCCGGGCGGTCCCTACCGCACGCTCAAGCAGGCCGCCCTGCTGCTGCTCTGCGTGACCTGGGTGCTGCTGGGCGTCGTCGGTCACGACCCGTGGAAGACCGACGACGCCGTGATCTTCGGCGTCGCCTGGGAGATGCTGAAGAGCGGCGCGGTCGTCGCGCCGACGCTGGCCGGCGAGCCGTATCTCGTGCAGCCGCCGCTCGTGTCCGCGCTGGCGGCGGCGTGCGCGCGGGCCTTCGGCGGCGTGCTGCCGCTCCACGACGCCGCGCGCCTCGCCGTCGCGTTGCTCCTCGGCGCGACGCTCGCGGCGCTCACCGCTGCGGGGCTCGAGCTCAACGGGCGCCGAACGCGCTGGCTGCCGGCGCTGCTGTTCATCGGCTGCGTCGGGCTCTGGGATCGAGCGCACCAGCTGTCCTCGGAGCTCGGCCTCATGGCCGGTGTCGCCGGCGCGACCTGGGGTCTCGCGCTGGCGCAGCGCCGACCACTCGCCGGCGGAGTCGCTGTCGGAGTGGCGGCGGGCTTCGCGTTCCTCGCCGACGGGTTGCTGGGACCGCTGTGGATCGGCGCCACGATCGCCGCCCTGCCCGTCTTCGTCCCCCGCTACCGAACCGGTGCGCACGCCCGGATGGCGGCGATGGCGCTGTCCGCATTCGCCGCGACCGCTGCGCCGTGGCCGTTGGCGCTGCTGCTGACGGCGCCGACGCAGCTCGCCGCCTGGTGGGCGCTGCAGGTCGACCCCGCGTTCTGGACCGGGCTCGGCGGCGACCCGCTGTTCCTCGCCAAGAACCTGCCCTGGTTCGCCTGGCCGGTGCTGCCGCTCGCGCTCTGGACGCTGTGGATGCGCGGCCGCGGCTTCAACGGCGGGCTCCGCGTCCCCGCGATCGAGATTCCGGCGGCGCTGGCGCTGGTGATGATCGCGGTGCTGGCGCTGCATCCGGAGCCGCGCACGATCGTGCTGATGCCGCTGCTCGTGCCGCTCACGCTGATCGCCGCGCTGGAGATCGACACGCTGAAGCGCGGCTTCTCGGCCGCGCTCGACTGGTTCGGCATCCTGACCTTCGGCCTGCTCGCAGGACTCGTCTGGTGGCTCTGGGTCGAAGCCGACCGCAACGGCCTGTCGCCGCGCATCGCCCGGCTCTTCCGCGACACCGAGGCCGGATACCAGCCCGAGTTCGGCTGGATCGCGTTCGTGCTCGCCTGCTTCCTCACCGTGCTCTGGCTCGCGCTGGTGCGCCCCGCGCACCGCTCCAACCGGCGCGCGGTGCTGAACTGGGCGGTGGGCATGACGCTGGTCTGGGGGCTCTACATGACGATCTGGCTGCCCTACATCGATTCCCGCCGCAGCTACCGGCCGGTCGCCGAGGCGCTGGTTGCGCGCCTGCCGGCGACCGGCTGCGTCGCAAGCCGCAACCTGGGCGAGCCCCAGCGCGCGCTGCTGTACTACTTCGCCGGCCTGACGACGATCCGCGAGGAGCGGCAGCCCGACCACGGCTGCGATACGCTGCTCGTCCAGTACGGCCGCTTCGGTGCCGACGCGGCCGCGCCCGCCGGCTGGATCGCGGTCCACGAAGGGCGTCGCCGCGGCGACGACACCGAACGCTTCGTCCTCTATCGGAGAATGGCGCCATGAAGTTCATCGACGAGGCGCGGATCGAAGTCATCGCCGGCGACGGCGGCAACGGCTCGGCGAGCTTCCGGCGCGAGAAGTTCGTGCCGCAGGGCGGCCCCGACGGCGGCGACGGCGGCCGCGGGGGGAGCATCTACGCCATCGCCGATCGCAACATCAACACCCTCATCGACTACCGGTACGCGCGCATTCACCGCGCCAAGCGGGGCGAGAACGGCCGCGGCGCCGACCAGTACGGCAAGGGCGCCGAGGACATCGTGCTGCGGGTCCCGGTCGGCACCACGGTCACCGACGCGGACACCGCCGAACCGATCGCCGACCTCACCGTCCACGACCAGCGCGCGCTCCTCGCCAAGGGCGGCGCAGGCGGCCTCGGCAACCTGCATTTCAAGTCCAGCACCAACCGCGCGCCCCGGCAGTTCACGCGCGGCGGCGAGGGCGAGAAGCGACGGCTCCGGCTCGAGCTCAAGGTGCTCGCCGACGTCGGGCTGCTCGGCCTGCCCAACGCCGGCAAGAGCACGTTCATCCGCGCGGTGTCCGCGGCGCGGCCGAAGGTCGCCGACTACCCGTTCACCACACTCGGACCCTCGCTCGGCGTCGTGCGCACCGACCTTGGCCGGAGCTTCGTCGTCGCCGACATCCCGGGGCTGATCGAAGGCGCCGCCGAGGGCGCCGGACTAGGCCACCAGTTCCTGCGCCACCTGCAGCGCACGCGGCTGCTCCTGCACATCGTCGACCTCGTGCCGCCCGACCCCGACGCCGACCCGGTGCACGACGCCAGGGCGATCGTCGCCGAGCTGCAGCAGTACGACGCGGCGCTCGCGGCCAAGCCGCGCTGGCTGGTCCTCAACAAGCTCGACCTCGTCCCCGCCGACGAGCGCGACGCTCGCGTCAAGGCCTTCGTGCGCAAGCTCCGCTGGAAGGGTCCCGTTTACGCTATCATGGCTATCAGCGGCGAAGGCTGCCGGCCGCTCGTCTACGCCATCCAGGACTGGCTCGACGCCCATCCCGCCGCGCCGGCGACGGCCGAGGCAGCGCCGGCGCCGGACGACGCCCCTTCCATCGAACCCCCGCCCGCCGTATGAACTCGCCCGTGAGCCCGCCGGGCCGCCCCCAGGGCGAACACCGGAGTGCGCAGCACGAAGGTAGTCCAGAGAGCCCGCCGGGCCGCCCCAAGGGCGAACTCCGGAGTGCGCAGCACGAAGGCCCGCCTCCCTGCACGCCCGTCGCCGCCGCCCACCGCCTGGTCGTCAAGGTCGGCTCCAGCCTCGTCACCAACGACGGCCGCGGCCTCGACCACGCCGCGGTGGCGAACTGGGCGGCGCAGATCGCCGAACTGAAGCGCGGCGGCAAGGAGGTCGTGCTGGTCTCGTCGGGCGCCATCGCCGAGGGCATCAAGCGCCTGGGCTGGAGCAGCCGGCCGTCGGCGATGCACGAGTTGCAGGCGGCGGCCGCCGTCGGCCAGATGGGGCTGGTGCAGGCCTACGAGACGGCGTTCGCGCAGTTCGGCCTGCAGACTGCGCAGGTCCTGCTCACGCACGAGGATCTCGCCGACCGCCGCCGCTACCTCAACGCCCGGGCGACGCTCACCACGCTGATCGAGCTCGACGTGATCCCGATCATCAACGAGAACGACACCGTCACCACCGACGAGATCCGCTTCGGCGACAACGACACGCTCGGCGCGCTGGTGACCAACCTGATCGAGGCCGACGTCCTGCTGCTGCTCACCGACCAGCAGGGGCTCTTCACCACCGACCCGCGCAAGGACCCGGCGGCGACGCTGGTCCGCGTCGCCCGCGCCGGCGACCCCCAGCTCGAGGCGATGGCCGGCGGCGCCGGCAGCGCGCTCGGGCGCGGCGGCATGTTGACCAAGGTGCTCGCTGCCAAGCGCGCCGCGCGCTCGGGCGCCTCGACCGTCATTGCCAGCGGCCGCGAGGCCGACGTGCTGACGCGGCTCGCCGCCGGCGAGGCGATCGGCAGCGCGCTCGTCGCCGACGCCGCGTCGCTGGCCGCACGCAAGCAGTGGCTGGCCGACCACCTGCAGCTCGCCGGCAAGCTGCAGCTCGACGACGGCGCGGTGCGCGCGCTGGTGCGCGAGGGCAAGAGCCTGCTGCCGATCGGCGTCGTCGCCGGCGACGGCGAGGT
>DATIUK010000255.1:0-6255 GCA_035466885.1 Casimicrobiaceae bacterium | reverse complement strand
TGGTCGGGCCGTCGGGTGCCGGCAAGACGACGGTGTTCCAGCTGTTGTTGCGGTTCTACGATCCACAGGCGGGCCGGGTGGTCGTCGACGGCGTCGACGTGCGCACCGCCGCGCCCGCGGACGTGCGGCGCCGGATCGCGGTCGTTCCGCAGGACCCGGTGATCTTCGCCGCATCGGTGCTGGAAAACGTCCGCTACGGTCGCCCCGACGCGACCGACGACGAAGTCCGCGCGGCCTGCGTGGCCGCGTGCGCCGACGAGTTCGTCGCGCGGCTGCCGGAGCGCTACGCGAGCTTCCTGGGCGAGCGGGGCGTCCGCCTGTCCGGTGGCCAGCGGCAGCGGCTGGCTATCGCCCGCGCGATCCTCGCGGCCCGCCCGATCCTGCTCCTCGACGAGGCGACCTCGGCGCTCGATGCCGAGAGCGAGCGCGCCGTGCAGCAGGCACTCGGGCACCTGATGGCCGGCCGGACGACGCTGATCATCGCGCACCGGCTGGCGACGGTGCGTCACGTCGACCGTATCGCCGTGCTCGACCGCGGACGGGTGGTCGCCACCGGGACCCACGAGACGCTGGTCGCGGAGTGTCCGCTGTATGCGCGGCTGGCGGCGCTGCAGTTCGGCGGCGACGATCTCGCCATCCTCGGCGGTTGATCCCCGCAGCGCCGCGAGGGGCTGTTGTCGAACGAGCGTTCGGCGCTAAAATGCGCGGTTCCGCCAGCTCTCCAAGCCGAGGCCACATGGTCGTCACGTTCACGGGCAGCCCGTTCGAGCTCCACCAGCCCTTCGCGCCCGCCGGCGACCAGCCGGAGGCGATCGCCAAGCTGGTCGAGGGCCTCGAGGATGGCCTCGCGTTCCAGACGCTGCTCGGCGTCACGGGCTCCGGCAAGACGTACACGATGGCCAACGTCATCGCCCGCACCGGCCGGCCGGCGCTGGTGCTCGCACCCAACAAGACGCTCGCCGCGCAGCTCTACAGCGAGTTCCGCGAGTTCTTCCCGAACAACGCCATCGAGTACTTCGTCTCCTACTACGATTACTACCAGCCGGAAGCCTACGTTCCCTCGCGCGACCTCTACATCGAGAAGGACAGCTCGATCAACGAGCACATCGAGCAGATGCGCCTGTCGGCGACCAAGGCGATCCTCGAGCGCCCCGATTGCGTGATCGTCGCCACGGTGTCGGCGATCTACGGCATCGGCGACCCCTCCGAGTACCACAGCATGATCCTGCACGTCGCGGTGGGCGACCGGATCTCGCAGCGCGACGCCATCCGGCGCCTGACCGAGATGCAGTACCAGCGCTCGGAGCTCGACTTCAAGCGCGGCACTTTCCGGGTCCGCGGCGACGTGCTCGACGTCTTTCCGGCCGAGCACGCCGAGAACGCGGTGCGCATCTCGCTGTTCGACGACGAGGTCGACTCGCTGCAGCTCTTCGATCCGCTGACCGGGCACATCCGGCAGAAGATCGGCCGGTTCACGGTGTTTCCGTCCAGCCACTACGTGACCGGGCGGCAGAAGGTCCTCGACGCGATCGAGAAGATCAAGGTCGAACTCGTCCAGCAGAAGGACTTCTTCGTCGGGCAGATGAAGCTGATCGAGGCGCAAAGGATCGAGCAGCGAACCCGCTTCGACCTGGAGATGATGACGGAAATCGGATTCTGCAAGGGCATCGAGAACTACTCCCGGCACCTGTCCGGACGCCGCGCCGGCGAGCCGCCGCCCACGCTGATCGACTACCTTCCCTCGCGCGCGCTGGTGATCGTCGACGAAAGCCACGTGACGATTCCGCAGGTCGGCGGCATGTACAAGGGCGACCGCGCGCGCAAGGAGAATCTCGTGAATTACGGGTTCCGCCTGCCCTCGGCGCTCGACAACCGGCCGCTGCGTTTCGACGAGTTCGAGAAGCTCCTGCCGCAGACGATCTTCGTTTCCGCGACGCCGGCGCTCTACGAGGAGAAGCACGCGGGGCAGGTGGTCGAGCAGCTGGTGCGCCCGACGGGCCTGGTCGACCCCGTGCTGGACGTGCGCCCGGCGCAGACGCAGGTCGACGACCTCCTGTCGGAGATTCGCCTCCGGGTCGAGCGGCGCGAGCGCGTGCTGGTCACCACGCTGACCAAGCGGATGGCCGAGGACCTCACCGACTACCTCAACGAGCACGGCGTCAAGGTCCGTTACCTGCACTCCGACATCGACACGGTCGAACGGGTGGAGATCATCCGCGACCTGCGACTGGGCGAGTTCGACGTGCTGGTGGGCATCAACCTGCTGCGCGAGGGCCTGGATATCCCCGAGGTTTCGCTGGTCGCGATCCTGGACGCCGACAAGGAGGGGTTCCTTCGCGCCGAGCGCAGCCTGATCCAGACCATCGGCCGGGCCGCCCGCCACATCAACGGCACGGCGATCCTCTATGCCGACAGGATGACCGATTCGATGAAGGCGGCGATCGGCGAGACCGAGCGGCGGCGGACGAGGCAGGTCGAGTGGAACACCAGGATGGGGATCACTCCGGTCGGCGTGCAGAAGCGCATCAAGGACATCATCGACGGCGTCTACGATGCCGACGCCGCGAAGGAGGCGGCGAAGTCGCAGTCGGCCAGGCGCCGGTACGAGGCGATGCCTGAGAAGGATCTCGAGAAGGAGCTCAAGCGCCTCGAGCGTGCGATGCTCGATGCGGCGAAGGACCTCGAGTTCGAGAAGGCCGCGGAGTTGCGCGACCGGTTGCACGAGCTGAAGCAGGCGATGTTCGGCGTCAACCTGCCGATCGAGACCTGAATGGGGCGCGTGATGCCGGCAGGTACGACTGCTGCGGACGGTCATCGGTCGTTCGGCCCGGTGCGGGCGCTGGCGCTGGGCGCTGCCGGCGCGATGGCGCTCGCCGTGTTCGTCGGAGCGGAATCCGCCGGGGCGGCGGGCTTGTTCCCCGGGCCCTGGCTCGACAAGATCGCGCACGCCGTCTACTACGGCACGATGGCGTTGTTGCTCGACCACGGGCTCGGCCAGCGGTCGCCAGCAACCGCCATCGTGCTCGCCGCATTGGTCGGCGTCGCCGACGAACGGCATCAGCTGGGCGTGGTCGGGCGCGACGCGTCGTGGCAGGACGCCGTCGCCGACCTCCTCGGCGCGCTGGCGGCGGTAGCCTCGCGTCGGGCGTTCGTGCGCCGCGGCTGACGGTTCGACTCCTGCCTGCCACCGTCGCGGTACCAACGCACCGCTCGCACTCATCGGAACGAACCTGATGGAACGATCGAGATGAAACTGTGGAAGTCCGCTCCGCCGCCGGGTTCGTCGGTGCTTTTCGTGTGCATGGGCAACATCTGTCGGTCGCCGACGGCCGAGGGCGTGTTCCGCGACCTTGCCCAGCGTGCCGGACTCGGCGAATCGCTGCTCGTCGATTCGGCCGGAACCGGGGACTGGTATGTCGGTGCGCCGCCCGACCGGCGGGCGGTCCAGGCTGCGAAGCGCCGCGGTTACGACCTCTCGCCGCTGCGCGCGCGGCAGGTCGAGCCGGCCGACTTCGCACGTTTCGGCTGGATCCTCGCCATGGACCAGCAGAACCTGCGTGCGCTGGAGGCGATGCGGCCTGTCGACTACCCCGGCCACGTCGGCCTGCTGCTCGCGCTGCAGCCGGAACTCGGAATCGACGAGGTCCCGGATCCCTACTACGGCGGTCCCGAAGGCTTCGAGCACGTGCTCGATCTCGTCGAGCGCGCGTCGACGGCGCTGCTCGAGCGGGTGCGTGCGGGGCTCGGCGAGCGCTGAAGCGGGGACTTCAGTAAATGCCGGCCGCGAGCCCGTGCGCCAGCGTCGCGGCGATCTCGGCCGCGGTCGCGAGGACTTCTGCCGGCACCCGCGTGGGCTGCGCGACGGCACCGACGCGGTGGATGAGACCGGGATGCACCTTGCGCAGCGCAAGGCCGCGCGCGACCCGGTCGACGTCGCGCATTGCACCGCTGCCGTCGTTGCCGGCGCAGATCAGCACCGTGTAGGGGCGACCGGCGAGGCGCTCGCCGCAGGGGTAGTAGACGCGCTCGAGGAAATCCTTGGTCATGCCCGCCATTCCGCCGAAGTTTTCGGACGTGGCGATGATGAGCCCGTCGGCCACCAGCAGGTCTTCGGTGCCTGCGCTTGCCGCGCGGACGAGCGCGGTGACGACCGTCGGCACGTCGCGCGCGCCCGACCGCGCTGCTTCGGCGAGCTGTGCCGTGTTGCCGAACTGCGAGTGGTAGACGATGAGCAGGCGCCGCATGGGGCATTGCCCGTTGCCGGTCATCGACCCGCCGCGCCGAGGGCGTCCCTGCGGCGTGGCGGGTGATCGAGCGCCAATGCCGTGGTCACGCCGGCGGCGGGGAGTCCTTGCGGGTTTCGACGAACTGCAGCGGCTGCTCGTCGAGCACGACGCGGGGCGGCCGGACGCGGCGCGGCGGCGGCGGTGCGTCGTCGACGACGGGCGCCGGCGCGAACCGCGTTTCCACGAGCTCCAAGCCGGACTCGGGCGGCAGCGCTGCGGTGATCGGCGGCACCGGTATCGCTGCCGGCCGTGGCGCGGTTTCGCGGCGAGGCTCCGCCGCGACCGGTGATGCAGGCGCCGCTACGGCAGCCGGCGCAGTCGCGACCTGGACCGGGGCCGCCACCGGGGCGGAGATCGCGGGTGCAGCCGGGACGAAGGGCTGCATGGCGGGCGTCGCGAGCTCTGCGAGCTCCGCGGGCGCCGACGCCGGAGCCACGGACCGTGTCTCGGGGAAACCGACCTCGCTCACGCCTTCGGCGCGTTCTAGCGCCGGCGCGTTCGACACCTCCCCCGTGTCGAGCGGCTGCTCGCCACCGTCGGTCCGGTCGCCACGACGGCGCCGGTCGCGCCGGCGTCGAGTACCGCCGTCGCGGGCTTCGGCATCGGGACTCGTCGCAGCCACGCCGTCACGCAGGATCGCGGTATCGACCGGCTCGGTCGCGGGGGCCGGCTTGTCGCCGCCCGCTGCCGGACGGCCTTCGCGTGGCGGACGGCCTTCGCGCGGCTCGCGCGGCGGCTGCCCTTCGCGCGGTTCACGAGGCGGCTGCCCTTCGCGCGGTTCGCGCTTCTCCCTCGGCGGGCGCGGTTCGCGCGGCGGCTGACCTTCGCGCGGAGCCTGTCCCTCGCGGGGACCGTTGCCGTCGCGCGGGGGCGCCCCTTCGCGCCGGCGCTCGTTGCCGCCCGGTTGGGCGGCTCGGGACGACGGCTGACCATCGCGTGCCGGCTGACGTTCGCCATCGCGGCGCGAGTCGCGACGTTGGTCGCGACCCTGGTTCTCGTTCCTGCCTTCGCCGCGACGGTTGTCGCGGCCGTCGCCGCGGCCCTGACCCCGGTTGCCCTTGTCGGTGCCGCGCGCGTCGCGCCGGGCATCGCGCGTTTCGGCACCGCGGGTCGCCGGCGGCGTCGGGGCCGGCAGCGCGGGTTCCCTGGGTCCGCTGAACCAGCCCAGCACCTTGCTGAACCAGCTGGGGCCGGCCGGCGCGGGCGCCACCGCAATGGGCGCAGGCGCCGCCGGCTCAACCGGCAGCGGTGCCGGCTGCGACGGGGTGATCCCCTTGACCATCGCTTCCTGGCGCGGCTCCTTGGCCTCCTCCTGCAGGCGCTTGGCCGGGTCCTGTTCCTCCGGCTGCTCGACGAGGTCGAACGAGGGCGGGAGCGGCTCGCTCTGGTTGAGGTCGTCGTGGCGCAGCCGCTGGACCTTGTAGTTGGGCGTCTCGAGGTGCCGGTTGGGGACCAGCAGCACGTTGACCTTGAACCGGGTCTCGATCGACATGACCTCGGTCCGCTTTTCGTTGAGCAGGAAGGTGCCTACGTCGACCGGGACCTGCGCGATGACCTGCGCGGTGTTCTCCTTCATCGCCTCTTCCTGCAGGATGCGCAGGATGTGCAGCGCGGTCGACTCGGTGCCGCGGATGTGCCCGATACCGTGGCAGCGCGGGCAGGCGATGTACGCCGACTCGGCGAGCGCGGGGCGAAGACGCTGTCGCGAGAGCTCCATCAGCCCGAAGCGCGAGATCTTGCCCAGCTGGATGCGCGCGCGGTCGTAGCGCAGCGCTTCCTTCAGCGTGTTCTCGACTTCGCGCTGGTTCTTGGCGCTCTCCATGTCGATGAAGTCGATGACGATGAGCCCGCCCAGGTCGCGCAGGCGGAGCTGGCGCGCGATCTCGTCGGCGGCCTCGAGGTTGGTGTTGAACGCGGTCGTCTCGATGTCACCGGCCTTGGTCGCGCGCGCCGAGTTGACGTCCACCGA
>DATIUK010000254.1:0-4669 GCA_035466885.1 Casimicrobiaceae bacterium | reverse complement strand
TCGATCTTCTGACCGAACATCTCGGCGGCCTTGTGGCGGGCGCCGCCCGGCTGGTCGGTGTGGCTGAACTTGAGCACGGTCTGCGCCTGCGCGCCGGCCGCGAGTCCCAGCGCGCCTGCGACGGCGGCGACGATCGCGAGTTGCTTGAAGAGTGTCCTGCGTTGCATGGTGTTTCCTCCGTTGCTGTGGTCAGACAGGGGCTGCGGTGGCCGGTTTCGCCTCCGCCCGCAGTGGGTCGAACGTTGCGATCTCGATGCGCCGTCCCTCGTGCGCCGAGCAGTAGACCGCCTCCTGAATCCTGAGGGCGGTGAGGTACTCGCGCGCGGTGTTCTCGAGGGGCGCGCCGTGGGTGATGTGGGCAACGACGTGACGCTGCAGCCATTCGCAGGCGCCGCCACCGAAGGTGTCCGCGGGGCCGCGGTCGTAGACGTGCTCTTCCTCGGGCTGCTGGTGCGGCTTCCACCACAGCCGCGCCGCGCCGTCCAGGCGCAGCACGCCGCTCGAGCCTTCGATCCAGGCCTCGCCCATCGTACGGCGGGGGTTGGTCGCCACGTGATCGTTGAGGCGGTTGCCGTCGAAGACGCCGGTGGCGCCGTTGTCGAACTCGAACACGATGATCGCCGCGTCCTCGCCGGCGATCACCGGATTGAGGCGGCGCAGCCGCGCGTAGACGGCGGCGATGCCGCCGAACAGATAGAGGAAGACATCGATCCAGTGGATGGCCGTCTCGTTCACCAGGAAGCGGGACATCGCCTGGAATGCGGGCTGGCGGTCGAGATAGGCGTGCGGTCCCTGCCCGTCTCCGGGCCGCAGCCGGAACGAGATCCCGTGCAGCCGCCCCAGCGTCCCCGCTTCGATCAGCCGCTTGACCTCGCGCCACGCCGGGTCCCAGCGGATGTTCTCGTGGATCACCAGCGGCACGGCGGCCTGCTCGGCGGCTTCGGTGAGGGCAACCGCTTCCGCGTAGCTCCGGCCGAAGGGCTTCTGGCAGATGACCGGGACGCCGCGCGCGATGATCCTGCCGATGGCGGCGACGTGCGTCGACGGCGGCGTCATCAGGTCGACGAGATCGGGCCGGGTCTCCTCCAGCGCGACGTCGAGATCGCCGAAGAACCGGCCGATGCCGAAACGCGCGGCCAGCGCCTGCGCCTTCGTCGTGTCGCGGTTGACGATGGCGACGCACTCGACCTCGGGGATGTTGCGCCAGCCGAGATACTGGAACTGGCTGAAGTAGCCCGCTCCGACACCCAGCACGCGCAGCCTGTCCATCGTCGTTCCTACAGATTCGACGCCACGGCGTCGGCGATCGCCCGCGTCCCGTCGCGCCCGCCGAGCTCGAACGGCGTGAGCGCGCCACCGGCGAACGCCGCGTCGACGGCGCGCTCGAGGCGCATTGCCGCCTCGCCCAGCGCCTCGATGCCGCTCTGCTGCGCCAGCCAGTCGAGCATCATCGCCGCCGACAGGATCGTCGCCGTCGGGTTGGCCAAGCCCCGCCCCGCGATGTCGGGCGCGGAACCGTGGCAGGGCTGGAACAGGGCGTGCCGGTCGCCGATGTCGCCCGACGGCGCCATGCCCATGCCGCCGACCAGCGCCGCGGCCTGGTCGGACAGGATGTCGCCGAACATGTTCTCGGTGACCAGCACGTCGAACGTCCAGGGCTTGCGGATGAGGTCGAGCGCCGTCGCGTCGACGTAGTGGTGGTCGGCCGCGACGTCCGGAAACCGCGCCGCGCGCTCGTCGAAGATCCTGCGGAAGAACGCCATCGAGCGGAACACGTTGGCCTTGTCGACGCAGGTCACGCGCCCCGGGCGGCCGCGGCGCCGACGCCGCTGCGCGAGCCGGAACGCGAAGTCGTGCAGCCGCTCGGTCGCGGCGCGGGTGATCACCATCGTGTCGCGGGCTTCGCGATCGTCGATGATCTCGCCCTTGCCGCGCGAGGCGAACAGGCCCTCGGTCGACTCGCGCAGCAGCACGAGGTCGATGTCGCGCGCCCGCGGGTCGGCCAGCGGCAGCGCGACGCCGGGGATGGCGCGGGCGGGACGCACGCCGGCGTAGAGGTCGAGCCGCACGCGCAGGTCGAGCTGCGGCGCGATCTCGGTGCCGTCGGCGTAACGGATCTCCGGCCAACCCATCGCGCCGAAGAGGATCGCATCGGCGCGCTCGGCCGCGGCGTAGGTCGCCTCGGGCAGCGCCTCGCCGGTGGCCTTGTAGTGCAGCGCGCCGCCGGGATGCGCGGAAAACACGAAGCCGAACGACGCGCCGTGGGCGAGGCGCTCGAGCAGCGGCACCGTCGCGTCGATCACTTCGGGGCCGATCCCGTCACCGGGCAACACGGCGATGCCGAAGCTGCGGCTGGCAGTCATTGGGTTTCCTAGAGGTGGGGGGGAAGGTAGCGGGCCAGGATGTCGGTGAGCTCGATGCGCGCACGCTCGCGGTGCGCGAGGTGCAACGCGCGGGCCGCCTGCCTGTCGCCGCGCTTCAGCGCGCGGACGAGCTCGAGGTGGTCGCGGGTCGAGTTCGTCGGCTTCGCGCGCAGCCTCTGCGTGAACATCCGCGCGCGGTGCGCCCGGTCCCAGAAGTTGTAGACGATGCCGGCCAGCAGGCGGTTGCCGGCGAGCTCGACCAGCGTCCGGTGGAAGACCTCGTCGGCGGCTGCCCAGGCGGCGAGATCGTCGGCCTTGAGCGCGACGTCCATCGCCCGTGTCGCGTCTTCGAGCGGCTTCAGCTCCGCGGCCTTGGGTCTGCGCTCGGCGATGATCTCCGCCGCGGTCGCCTCGAGGCTGCCGATGACGCGGTAGATCTCGTCCATGTCGGCGGCCGACACCGGCAGCACACGCACGCCGTGCCGCGGCACGACCTCGACCAGACCCTCGTTGGACAGCCGGATCAGCGCCTCGCGCACCGGCGTGCGGCTCATTCCCAGCTCGAGGGCGAGCTCCTGCTCCAGTGCCCGCGCGCCGGGCGGCCAGTCGTTGTCGAGGATGCGCTGGCGCAGCCGCTGATAGGCGAGGTCGACCAGCGAGTCGGTCGCCTGGCCCGGCGCGGCGACGCGTGACGCGGACTTGGTCATCGGATGCTCCAGTTCCAGTGGACGGGCGCGTGCCCGGCGACCGGCGAAGGAAAGCTCGCGATCGCATCGCCGGCAAGGCAGCCCAGGTACGCAGTCGAGAGGTCGGCGCCGCCGAAGGCGAGGCTCGAGACGTTGGCGAGGCGGCGCCCGGCCACCTTGTCGAGGTGCGGCCGGCCCATCGAGCCGGCGACGTAGGCCGCCTCGACCCAGGCCAGGTGGTCCGGGTCCGCGTCTTCGAGCACCAGCGCCTGCGTGCCGTCGGGGGCCACGCGGATTACGCGGTTGCTGACGATGCTGGTGATCCAGACTCCGCCCTCGGCGTCGAAGGCGAGGCCGTCGGGGAACGTGCCGGCGCCGTAGGTGGCGACGGTCTCGCGCCCACCGAGCGTCGCGTCGGGGCCGAGGCGAAACCGGGTGGTGCGCCGGCCGAAGGTCTCGTTGACGTAAAGCCAGCGGCCGTCCGGCGAGACCAGCGCCTCGTTGGTGTAGCCCAGGCCGTCGGCAACGATGCGGGCACCGCGCGCGTCGACGACGACGATGAAGCCGTCGGCGACGTCGCTGCGGTAGGCGGCGGCGCGCGGCCGTTGCCGGGTGCTCACCGTGACCCAGACCCGGCCCGACGCATCCTCGGCGACGAAGTTGGTCGG
This sequence comes from Casimicrobiaceae bacterium, assembly GCA_035466885.1. Lineage (GTDB taxonomy): Bacteria > Pseudomonadota > Gammaproteobacteria > Burkholderiales > Casimicrobiaceae > CAIWHR01. The sequence continues at coordinate 952 of DATIUK010000254.1, read as the reverse complement.
CGGCAGGTCGACGCCGTCGACGCTCTGCAGGAACGGGGCCACTTCCCCGTCGCGCGACAGCGCGAACACGCCGCCTTCGGCGTCGCCCAGGTCGGCGAACAGGAAGGAGCCGTCGCGACGCAGCGCGATGCCGTTGGGTCGCAGCGGTCGCGTCCCGGGGGACCCTGCGGCGAACAGCGCCTGGGTGCCGTCGGGGCGCGTCTGCGCGACGCCGCCGCGCCAGTCGGCCGTGTAAAGCGAGCCGTCGGCAGTCGCCAGCACGCACTCGGGACGCACCAACCCCCGACCGCGGAAGCGGAGGCTCCCGACGTCGATCTGCGGCGTGCTGCGGTCGGCCACGGACGTTCTCCGAACGGGTCGCCGCCCCTTGGGCGACGCGTTCATGTGTACTTTTGCGTATACGTTACGGCATTCATTGTTGCCCTGTCAAGGGGGCGGCACCTGCGCTCCCGCGGCGGCCGGGCCGCGGCGCGCACCGGCCGCCGACCCGCCCCCGCCGTCGCCCGTCGCGACCCCGCCAGGGCACCGGCAGCGCGATAATCGGGGCTGCCCGCAACCGAGGAATCGAGCGATGCCCGCAGCGCCTTCCACCCTCTCCGCCGGCGTCGTTCCGGTGGCCCCAACGGCGTTCACCGACGACGGCGAGCTCGACCTCGCCGGCCAGCGCCGGATCCTCGACTGCATGGTCGACCAGGGCGTCGACGGCATCTGCATCCTCGCCAACTACTCGGAGCAGTTCCTGCTCGCCGACGCCGAGCGCGAAACGCTGCAGGACGCCTGCCTGCGCCACGTCGCCGGACGGGTGCCGGTGATCGTGACCTGCAGCCACTTCAGCACCCGAATCGCCGCCGAGCGAGCCCGGCGGGCGGCGGCGGCGGGCGCGGCGATGGCGATGCTGATGCCGCCCTACCACGGCACGGGGCTCTCCGCCGACGAGGCGGGGATCGTCGAG
>DATIUK010000253.1:0-12838 GCA_035466885.1 Casimicrobiaceae bacterium | reverse complement strand
AAGGCGGCGAGCATCGGCGGTCCGCTTCGCCGGTCCGGGGGACGGGCGGCGGGCACCTGTCGCAACCAACGCGGCAGCGGCGGCTCCGGTTGACGCCGTTGCAACCGGCGCGGGCCGCGTTCGCTGGCGCGATTGCCGCCGACGGCGCGCCGCTCGCGCCACCCGCCGCCGTGCCATGGCCGTCCGGCTTGCGCTATCCTGCCGCCATTGTCCGCGATCGTCCCGAAGGGGGAGTCATGACGTTGTTGCGCCGGATTCTCGATACCCTTGCCGCATGCGCCATCGCCTTTGCCGGAACGGTCGTTTCCGCGGCGAACCTGACCATCGGCCTCGGCACCGACGTCACCGCGCTCGACCCGCACTATCACAACGTGACGCCGAACAACAACGTCGGCGCGCACATCTTCGGCTACCTCGTGATGCGCAACGAGAAGTCGCAGCTCGTCCCCGGGCTCGCCACCGAGTGGAAGACGATCGACCCGACGACCTGGGAGTTCAAGCTGCGCAAGGGGGTCAAGTTCCACGACGGCAGCGACTTCACCGCCGCCGACGTCGTCGCCTCGATCGAGCGCGTGCCCACGGTGCCCAACAGCCCGTCGCCGTTCACCGCCTACAGCAAGCAGATCCGGGAAATGATCGTCGTCGACCCCTGGACCATCCGCTTCCGGACGGCCACGCCGTATCCGCTGATGCCCTCCGACATGACGCAGATCCTGATCATTTCCAAGGCGGCGGCCAAGGCGACGACCGACGACTTCAACTCCGGCAAGGCCGCGATCGGCACGGGGCCGTACAAGCTCGTCCGCTATGCCAAGGGCGACCGGATCGAGCTCGCGCGCAACGACGCGTGGTGGGGCGGGCCGACGCCGTGGGAGAAGGTGACGCTGCGCCTCCTGCCGCAGGACGCCTCGCGCGTCGCGGCGCTGCTCTCGGGCGACGTCCAGGTGATCGAGAACGTCCCGACCTCGGACGCGGCGAAGCTGAAGCAGGACAAGCGGCTGGGCGTCTACCGGACCGTCGCCGACCGCCTCATCTACCTCCACATGGACAGCGACCGCGACGTCTCGCCGTTCGTCACCGACAAGGCGGGCAAGCCGCTGGCGAAGAACCCGCTCAAGGATCCGCGGGTGAGGAAGGCGATTTCCAAGGCGATCAACCGGCCGGCGATGGTCGACAAGGTGATGGAGGGCGAGGCGATCGCGTCGGGGCAGCTGGTCGCCGACTTCCTGTTCGGCGCGACGAAGAACCTCAAGGTCGAGGCCTACGATCCGGAGGGCGCGAAGAAGCTCCTCGCCGAGGCCGGCTACCCGGACGGTTTCGGCATCACCATCCACGCGCCCAACAACCGCTACGTCAACGACGCCAAGATCGCGCAGGCCGTGGCGCAGATGCTGACCCGGGTGGGCATCGACACCAAGGTCGTCGCGATGCCGTCGTCGACGTTCTTCACCCAGGCGACCGACCTCAAGTTCAGCCTGATGCTGCTGGGCTGGAGCACCGGCACCGGCGAGGCCTCGTCGTCGCTCAAGGCGCTGCTGATGACCTACAACCGCGACAAGGGCTACGGCACGGCCAACCGCGGCCGCTACTCGAACACCAAGGTCGATGCGCTGACCGAGGACGCGCTGCAGACGGTCGACGACGTCAAGCGCGAGGCGTACCTGCAGCGCGCAACCGAGCTCGCGATCGGCGACACCGGCGTCGTGCCGCTGCACTTCCAGGTCAACCTGTGGGCCGCGCGCGACGGCATCACCTACGTGCCGCGCACCGACGAGAACACGCTCGCCTGGCTGTTCAAGCCCGCGGCCAGGAAGTAGGCGTCGCGGGCCGCCGAACAGCCCGCCGGGCACCGACCTCGACGGACCATCAGACAACGAAGGGACCATCATGGATGCGCCGCAGGCGTTCCCGCCGATCACGACTCCGTCCCGGCATTTCATCGACAACCGGTGGGTGCCGGCGGCCACGGGTGCCACGCTGCCGATGGTCGACCCCTCCGACGGCAGCGTGTTCGCCGCCATCGCGTTCGGCACCGCCGAGGACGTCGCGCGCGCCGTCGCCGCGGCGAGGCGCGCCTACGACGGGGCGTGGGGGCGGCTCGCGCCGGCGGAAAAGGGGCGGCTGCTCGCGCGGCTCGCGCGGACGATCGGCGACCACGCCGAGGAGCTCGCGCTGATCGAGGCGCGCGACTGCGGCAAGCCGCTGAAGCAGGCGCGCGCCGATGCGGCCGCCTGCGCCCGCTATTTCGAGTACTACGGCGAGGCGAGCGACAAGTTCCACGGGGAGACGATTCCCTATCCGTCGAACTACACGGTGCTGACCTGGCGCGAGCCGCACGGCGTCACCGGCCACATCATTCCCTGGAACTACCCGCTGCAGATCTTCGGCCGTTCGGTCGGCGCGGCGCTCGCGGTCGGCAACGCCTGCGTGGTCAAGCCGGCCGAGGACGCGTGCCTGTCGCTGCTGCGCGTCGCCGAGCTGGCCGCCGGCGTGGGCTTCCCCGAAGGCGTGCTCAACATCGTCACCGGCCTTGGGCGCGAGGCGGGCAGCGCGCTGGCCGCGCACGCCGGGATCGATCACATCAGCTTCACGGGGTCACCGCCGACCGGAGCGACGGTCGCCGCCGAGGCGGCGCGACGGCACTGCCCGGTGACGCTGGAGCTCGGCGGCAAGGGGCCGCAGGTCGTCTTCGCCGATGCCGACCTCGACGCCGCGCTGCCGGTCATCGCGAACGCGATCGTCCAGAACGCCGGGCAGACCTGCTCGGCCGGCAGCCGGCTGCTGGTCGAGTCGTCGCGCTACGAGGAGGTGCTGGAGCGCCTCGGGCAGCGCTTCGCGGCGCTGCGCGCCGGACCGGCGCTCGCCGACCTCGACTGCGGACCGCTGATCCGCGCTTCGCAGCTCGACCGCGTGCGCGGCTTCCTGGCCGAAGCCGAGCGCGACGGCATCGCCGTCGCCGGCGCGGGCACGATCGCTCCCGATGCGCCGGCGACCGGCTATTACGTCGCGCCGCAGCTGCTGCGCGACGTCCCCGTGCATTGCCGCCTGGGCTGCGAGGAAGTGTTCGGACCGGTGCTTGCCGCGATGCCGTTCACCGACGAGGCCGATGCGGTGCGCATCGCCAATGCGACCGAGTTCGGGCTGGTCGCCGGGGTGTGGACGAAGGACGGCGGGCGAGCGCTGCGGATGGCGCGCGCGATCCGCAGCGGGCAGGTGTTCGTCAACAGCTACGGCGCCGGAGGCGGCGTCGAGCTGCCGTTCGGCGGCGTCAAGTCGTCCGGCCACGGACGGGAGAAGGGCTTCGAGGCGCTGGTCGGGTTCAGCGTGTTGAAGACCGTGGTGCTGCAGCATAGCTAGCGACGCTGCGACCGCATTGGCGCCGGTGCCTCGAACCGGCGCGACCGGTTGATGGCAATTCCCACGATCCGCGAAGGGATTGTCGCATTGCGCGCGGCGCGGGACGCTGAGAAACTCCGGTTCTTCCGCGCGGTCGATAGCGGACCCCAACCCAAGGAGCGCTCCATGTCGCCGCGATCTGCGTCTCCCGCGAAACCGCGCCGCAAGAACCAGGCGGCGGCCGTGGAATCGCCGGCCCCCGTCGAGACGGAACCGGCAGCAAGTCAAAGCGATTCCGGACCGGGCGCTACCCCGGCGCCCGTCAGCTCGAACGACGTTCTGATCGTCGGCGTGGGTGCCTCCGCCGGCGGTCTGGAGGCGTTGTCCGCACTGCTGACGGGCATCCAGCCCAACCCCCGCCTGGCCGTGGTCGTGGTCCAGCACCTGTCGCCCACCTACCGCTCGATGCTGCCTCAGCTCCTGGCGCGCGAGACCTCGCTGGTCGTAGACGAGGTGGTCAACGGCGTCGTGCCGCGTGGCGGGCACGCGTACATCACGCCGCCCAACAAGAATCTTGTTTTCGACGCGGGTCGCCTGCATCTCGTCGACGCAGCGCCTCAGGTGTCTCCGAAGCCGTCGATCAACGCCTTCTTCGAGTCGCTGGCGGAGGCGAGGGGCGAGGACGCCGTGGGGGTCGTCCTTTCGGGCACCGGGTCCGACGGTGCGCGCGGTGTGCGGGCGATCAAGGCCGGAGGCGGGATGACCTTCGCGCAGGATCCCGAGGACGCCAAGTACGCGGGCATGCCGCAGGCGGCCGTGGATACCGGCAGCGTCGACTTCGTCCTGACCCCGGACCGGATCGGCGAGGAGCTGACGCTGCTGTCGAAGGCTCCGCCGGTCCTGGGCCAGGGGCCGCGGGCCGAACCGCCGCCGGCCACGCTGAAGACCTTGCTGGCGCGCGTGCGGCAGCACACCAAGCTCGACTTCAGCGGCTACAAGGAAGCGACGCTCCTGCGCCGGATCGAGCGGCGGATGATCGCCAACCGCGTCCACAGCCTGGAGGACTACGTCTCCCTGGTCCAGAACAACGCCGAAGAGATCCACAAGCTCGCCAAGGACATCCTGATCTCGGTGACGTCGTTCTTCCGCGACCAACGCGCGTTCGAGGACTTGCGCCAGATCGTCCAGCGGATCGTCGAGCGCAAGCGTCCGGGGGACGAGATCCGTGTCTGGGTACCGGGCTGCGCCACCGGCGAGGAAGCCTATTCGATCGCGATTCTCTTTCACCGCGTCCTGGGCGCTGCGGTCGACCAGTACCGGCTGCAGGTGTTTGCCACCGACGTCGACAGCGACGCCATGGCGATTGCCCGCAAGGGGGCCTATTCCGGGGGGTCGCTGACGCACGTCGACCCGGACACGCTCAAGCGTTTCTTCGGCGTGCGCGAGGACCGCTACGAGATCGTCAAGGCGCTGCGCGACGTCGTGCTGTTCGCGCGCCAGGACTTGGTCCTCGATCCGCCGTTTCTGCGGCTCGATCTCGTGTCCTGCCGCAACGTCCTCATCTATTTTCAGCCGGCTCTGCAAAGCCGGGTCTTCGGGCTGTTCCACTACGCGCTGCAGCCGGACGGCTTCCTGTTCCTGGGCAAGTCCGAATCGGCCCTGCAGTCGGATGAACTGTTTGCGCCGGTGGACAAGGATGCGCGCATCTTCCGGCGCCTGGCGGTGGGACGGCGGCTGCCGATGCCGAGCGGGCGCGAGCGAGCGCTTCCCGAGTTCCCGGCGCCGGCGGCGCCGCAATCGGCGTCCAGGCGCGAGCTCGACCTGCTGCGCAGTGTCTGCGGCCTCTACCTGCCGCCCGGCGTGCTGATCAACGCGCAGCTTGCGATCCAGCACGTGTTCGGCGACATCGCCGGGTTCGCACGCGTTCCGGCGGGCAAACCCACGCAGGACCTCGGCATGATGATCCGGCGCGACTTCCGGGTCGAGCTGCAGACGCTGTTGCGCAACGCCGTCGCCGGCGACGCCGCTGTGAGGGGCCGGATCCGGATCGCCAGGGGCGCGCCTGCGGGGTCGGGCGAGCGCCTTGCGGTGCACCCGGTCGCGGGGGCGGCCAGCGAGACCCTCTACTTCGTCTGCCTCGAGGCTGTGCAGGACGTCCGCGAAGCGGTGGTCGAAGGGGGCAGCGCCGAGACCGTGGTCCGGCGCAAGGAGCTCGAGGACGAGCTGGCGACGACGCGCGAGCATCTGCAGACGCTGGTCGAGGAACTCGAGACCCAGAACGAGGAGATGCAGGCGCTCAACGAGGAGATCCAGGCGTCGAACGAGGAACTGCAGGCCTCCAACGAGGAGCTCGAGGCGGCCAACGAAGAGCTGCAGAGCACCAACGAAGAGCTGATGACGATCAACCAGGAGCTGTCGGTCAAGACCGGAGAACTCACTGCGACCAACACCGACCTCGAGTCGATCCAGAACGCCGTCGGCATGCCGGTGCTGGTCGTCGACGCCAAGCTGTCGATCGTCCGCCGCAACCTGCTGGCGAACCAGCTGTTGCGGTTGCCGCCGGGCCTCCCCGTGCCCGGGCTGTCCCAGCTGCCGCTGCCGGAGGGGCTCGCCTCCCTCCCCGCGCTGATCGACGAGGTGCTGCGCCAGGGCCGGGCAACGGAGCGAGACGTGGTGCTCGCCGACCGGCACTGGCAGCTCAGGCTGCTGCCCTATCCGGACTCGACGGCGGCCAGCGGGGTGGTGATCACGCTCTACGATCAGACCGACGTGCTGCAGAGCCGCGAGGCGATGCGGCTGCATCGCGAGCGCCTGCTCGCGGTCATGAACAACTCGACGGCGCTGATCCTGCTGAAGGACCCGGCCGGACGGTACGAGTTCGTCAACGCGCGCGCGGCGCAGTTCTTCGGCCTGGACGCGGCGGCGATGCTCGGGCGCACCGACGAACAGCTGCTGTCCCCGGCGATCGCCGATCTCCTGCGCGATCGCGACGTGGCCGTCCTGCGCTCGCGCGCGCCGATCGAGACCGAGGACGAGCTTCCGTTCGGCGACGGTCCGCGCACGTTGCTGGCGATCCGCTTTCCGCTGTTCGCGGCCGATGGCGCGGTGCAGTCGACCTGCCTGCAGGCGGCGGACATCACCGATCGCAAGCGCCAGGAGCGGCAGTTGAGGCTGTCGGCACGCGTGATCGAGCAGGCGGCCGAGGGTGTTCTCGTCACCGATCCCGCGCTGTCGATCGTTATGGTCAACGAAGCCTGCACGCGCATCACCGGCTACGCTCGGGGCGAGCTCATCGGGCGCAGCCCCCGGATCTTCTCGTCGGATCTGCACGATGAATCGTTCTACCGCGACATGACCGCACAGATCAAGGAGGCCGGCGTGTGGCGCGGTGAAATACTGAACCGGCGCAAGAACGGCGAGACCTACCCGCAATGGCTCACCATCTCGACGGTGCGCGACGAGGCGCAGCAGATCCAGAACTACGTATCCGTGTTCTCCGACGTCACCGAGTACCGGGAAGCGCGGCAGCGGCTCGAGTTCCTGGCGCTGCACGACGACCTGACCGCTTTGCCGAACCGCAGCCTTTTCGCCGACCGGGGGCGCAACGCCATCGCCAAGGCCGAGCGCAAGGGAACGCGGCTCGCGTTCCTTTTCCTCGATCTCGACAACTTCAAGAACATCAACGACTCCTTCGGCCACCGGCTGGGCGACCAGCTGCTGCGCGAGGTGGCGGTCCGGCTGCGCGGCTGCCTGCGCGAGCAGGACACCATCGCGCGCGTCGGCGGCGACGAGTTCGTGGTGCTGGTCGAGGAGGTGGCCGACTACGACGTCAACCTGCTGACGCTGCGGATCGAGGGAGCGCTGGGCCAGCCCTTCGCGCTGGAAGGGGCGTCCACCGGCGCGACGGTGTCGATCGGCATCAGTTTCTATCCGGAGGACGGACGCGATCTGGACACCCTGCTGCGACACGCCGATTCCGCCATGTACAAGGCCAAGGGCCTCGGCCGCAACAACCACCAGTACTTCTCGGCCGACCTGAAACGCGAGATCGCCGAGCGGATGAAGCTCGACGGCGCTCTGCGCGAGGCGATCGGGCGCGGGGCGTTCTCGCTGGCGTTCCAGCCCATCCTGGAGCTGGGGTCCCAACACACCTACGCGTTCGAGGCCCTGCTGCGCTGGCGACATCCGGGGATGGGCGACATCTCGCCGGCACGGTTCATTCCGCTGGCGGAGGAAATGGGACTGATCCCCCGGCTTACCGAGTGGGTGTTCGGCGAGGTCTGCCGCCACCTGACGCTGTGGGCACCGCGGGTCGGCCGGCTGCCGAAGGTCGCGATCAACATGTCGGCCGTGTGCTTCCGCGACGAGGTCGAATTCGCCCGGCTCGCCGAGATCGTCGAACGGGCCGAGCTCGACCCGTCGCTGATCGAGCTGGAAATCACCGAGAGCGTCTTCCTCAAGAACGCCGGGCTGGCGGAGAAGATGCTGGAGCGGCTGCGCCTGCGGGGCACGACGGTGTCGCTCGACGACTTCGGCATCGGCTACTCCTCGCTTTCGCGCCTGAAGTCGCTACCCATCGACGTGCTCAAGATCGACCGCACTTTCGTCGACGGTGTCGCCTCGGAGAGCAACGACCGGAGCCTTTGCCAGGCGATCATCGCCATCGCGCGGGCCCTCGACATCCGGGTGATCGCCGAAGGCGTCGAGACCGATTCCCAGCGCGAGGCGTTGCGCACGATGCTCTCCGCGGACGGCTTGGCGCAGGGTTTTCTCTACTCGCATCCGCTGCCCGGGGAGGCGGTGCCGGGGTGGATCGCGCGCTTTCCGGTCGCCTCCCGCGTTGCCTCCTCCGCGTTGCCTCCCGCTGACGCGGCAACGGCCAACGATGCATAATCGGCTTGCGCGCGTCGCGCCGGACCGGGAAAAGGGAGGGACAAGGCAATGAGATTGCGCGACAGGATCGCCATCGTCACCGGCGCGGGATCGGGCTTCGGCGAGGGCATCGCCCGGCGGTTCGCGCATGAGGGTGCCAGGGTCGTCGTCAACGACATCGCGGTCGCCAACGGCGAACGCGTTGCACGCGACATCGTCGCCGCTGGCGGCGAGGCGCGGTTCTGCGCCGGCGACGTCTCGAAGGACGCCGACGTCTCGCAGCTCGTCGCGTTCGCGCTGGCGGCGTTCGGCGGGCTCGACATCGTCGTCAACAACGCCGGCACGACGCACCGCAACCAGCCGATGCTCGACGTGTCCGAGGACGAGTTCGATCGGATCTACCGCGTCAACGTCAAGAGCCTGTTCCTCACCGCGCGCCACGCGGTGCCGCACTTCCGGCGGCAGCGGCACGGCGTGTTCATCACCATCGCGTCGACCGCCGGCGTGCGGCCGCGGCCCGGGCTCACCTGGTACAACGGCAGCAAGGGCGCGGCGATCACGACGTCGCGCTCGATGGCCGCCGAGCTCGCGCCTGACAACATCCGCGTCAACGTGATCAATCCGGTGGCCGGGGAGACCGCGATGCTTGCCGAGTTCATGGGCCAGGACACGCCCGAGATCCGCGCCCGGTTCATCGCGTCGATCCCGTTGGGCCGGCTCTCGCTGCCGTCCGACATCGCGACCGCGGCGGTGTTCTTCGCCTCCGACGAGGCGGCGTTCATCACCGGTGCGTGCCTCGAGGTCGACGGCGGTCGCTGCGTCTGAACGCGGCGCCACGCGCTGGGTGCGCGCGGCAGCCGCGGTCGTCCAGCATCCCCGACCGTGCGTCCGCTGTCCCGCTGCCCACCCCGAAGGCTTCGTCCGGGACCGGGGTCAGCGGATGCCCCGGGCGTTGAGGACCTCGCCGAGCGGCCGATCGGCGCCCTCGATGTGGACGAACAGCCAATCCTGCAGGTAGCGCATGGTCAGCGCCATGCTCTGCTGGTCGACGCCGGCGGCGAGACTCTGCAGGTCCTCGAGCAGCCGGCGGTGCGCACGTTGGTGCCGCTCCAGCTGCTCCGGTGCGTGCTCCTGCAGCAGGCGCTCCTCGCTCGCGAAGTGCTCACGCGTGTAGGCCAGCAGTGCTTCCAGCGTCGCCGCCACCTGCGCGGGCGGCCGGATGGCCTTGAGTTCTTCGCCGAGCTCGTTGATGAACTCGGCCATTCGCCGGTGCTGGTCGTCGATTTCGGCAACGCCGACCGCCGATGCCTCGCTCCATTCGATGAACCGCAGCGGGGGCGCATCGCCGCCGCCGCCGCGGACGGCGATGGCGTAGCGGCCCCGGCCGTCCTTCTTGGCGGCGAACATCGCGGCATCGGCAGCGCGCACCAGGCCGTCCATGTCGTCGCCGTGGGCGGGATGCAGCGCAACGCCGATGCTGATGCCGACGGCGACCGTGCCGCCGTCGACGGCGATCGGTTCCTGCACCGACCGCACGATCCGTCCGGCGACGAGTGCTGCGTGCTCGGTCGTGCCGATCGACGGCAGGATCATCGCGAACTCGTCGCCGCCCAGCCGCGCGATGGTGTCGTTGGAGCGGGAGGCTCCGCGTAGCCGCTTGGCAACGGCCTGCAGCACGAGGTCGCCCGCCTCGTGGCCGTGGCGATCGTTGACGGCCTTGAAACCGTCGAGGTCGCCGAGCAGCACCGCGAAGCTCGTGCCGGCCGCCTGCGCGGCGACGAACGCGTCGCGCAGCCGATCGACGAACTGTGCCCGGTTGGCGAGCCCGGTCAGCGCGTCGGCGAAGGCGAGCGAGGAGAGCCGTGTCTGCGTGCGCTGGCGCTCGGTGACGTCGAGCACCAGGCCGGCGATCGCGGGCCCGTGCGCGGTCGGCGACACGGTGCCGAAGAACTCGACGTCGCGCACCGTGCCGTCGGGCAGGAGGCCGTGGAAGCCGAAGCGGGCAGTGGGCGTCTTGCCGCTGGCGATCGCGGCCAGGTGCTCGGCCGCCGCCGCCCGGTCCTCCTCGACGACGAGGTCGGTGAAGCGCAACGGCGACTCCTGCGTCCCGAGCGCGAAGGCTCGCGCGAAGGCCCCGTTGCCGTAGGTGAGCCAGCCGTCGCGGACGATGCAAAGCGGCAACAGGTCGTTGCGCAGCAGCGCATCCAGCGCCTGCACCGCTTCGCCGACGGACGAAGGTTCCGGCGTCGGTTGGTTCGCGCTCGTCATGCCCACCTCCCCCCGGTTGGAGTTCAACCCGCGATGCCGCGCTCGCGCAGCGACGCGATCGCCGCCCGATCGTAACCCAATTCGCGCAGCACGGCATCGGTGTGCTCGCCCAGCGCGGGCCCGCCCCCGGCGAAGTCACCGGGCGTGGCGCTCAGCCGGGGCACGACGCCCGGCACCTTCAGCGTTCGCCCCCCGGGCAGCGCGATGCTGCGGATCATCTCCCGGGCCGCGTAGTGCGGATCGGCGACGATGTCGGCGATGGAGTAGATCCGCGACGCCGGAACCTCGGCCGCTTCCAGGGTCGCGAGGATGTCGGCCACGGACCGTTCGGAAGTCCAGCGCTCGATCTCGGCGTCGAGCCAGGCCTGGCGCGCCGCGCGCCCCTCGTTGCGAGCGAGCGAGGGGTCGGCCGCGAGGTCCGCCCGCTCCATCGCAGTGCACAACCGGCGAAAGATCGAATCCGCATTGGCGGCGATCAGCACGAAGCTGCCGTCGTTGCAGCGGTACGCCGAGGTCGGCGCGATTCCCGGCAGGAACGATCCCGTCCGCTCCCGGATCGCGCCGAAGGCGTCGAACTCCGGCAGCATCGACTCCATCACCGAGAACACCGCCTCGTAGAGGGCGACGTCGACGACCTGCCCGCGCCCGGTCGCCTGCCGCGACTGCAACGCGGTCAGCGCGCCGATGACGCCGTAGAGCGCCGACAGCGTGTCGCCGATCGACACGCCGACGCGCGAAGGTGGGCGATCCGGGGTGCCGGTGACGTGGCGCAGGCCGCCGACCGCCTCGCCGATGACGCCGAATCCGGGCCGCTCGCGGTAGGGGCCGGTCTGGCCGTAGCCGGAGATCCGGACCATGATCAGCCTCGGGTTGGCGGCGGAGAGCGCATCGTAGCCCAGGCCCCAGCCCTCCATCGTTCCCGGGCGGAAGTTCTCGACCACGATGTCGGCCTCGCCGGCCAGCCGCCGGACGATGGCCTGCGCTTCGGGCTGCCTCAAGTCGAGCGCCACCGAGCGCTTGCCGCGCGACTGCACGTGCCACCACAGCGACGTGCCGTCCTCGAGGTAGCGCCACTTGCGCAGCGGGTCGCCCTGGCCCGGCGGCTCGATCTTGGTCACCGCGGCGCCGAACTCGCCGAGGATCCGGGTGCAGAACGGGCCCGCGATCAGCTGGCCCAGCTCCAGCACGGTGAGGCCGGCGAGGGCGCGGGGCGGGGCGGGCGCGGTATCGGCGGCCATCGTCGCGCCCGGCGGACTACTTGGCGTAGACGAGGTCACGCAGGCCGATCGAGATCGGCGGCACGTAGGTGATCACCAGCAGGCAGGCGAGGATCACCAGCACGAACGGCACCAGGCGGCTGATGATCTTGTCCACCGAGATCTTGGCCACCGTGCAGGCGGCGAAGAGGTTCACGCCGAACGGCGGAGTGATCATCCCCAGCGCGAGGTTCACGACCATGATGATCCCGAAGTGCACGGGGTCGACGCCGAAGTGCTGCGCGACCGGGGCGAGGATCGGCGCCAGCACGATGATCGACGCCGAGGTCTCGATGAACATGCCGATGACGAACAGCGCCGCGTTGACGCCGATCAGGAACAGCGCCGGGGTCTGCAGCCACTCGACCAGGAAGGCGCCGATCCTGTCGGGGATGCCGGCGCGGGTGATGAGGAAGCTGAAGAGCCCCGCGTTGGCGATGATGAACATGATCACCGCCGACGAGATCACGCTCTTCTGCAGCACCCGCGGCAGGTCGGCGATCTTCGTCTCCCGGTAGATGCCGACGCCGACGACGAGCGCGTAGAACACCGCGACCACCGACGCCTCGGTCGGGGTGAAGATGCCGCCGTAGATGCCACCGAGGATGATCACCGGCATCAGCAGCGCCAGGATCGCGCGCCGTGTCGCAACGAGGAACGGCAGCCTTCCCTCGTGGTCCTTCTTGCCGTAGCCCTTCCAGCGGGCGTAGACGACGACGAACAGCATCAGCACGCAGCCGATCAGGAGGCCAGGCCCGAAGCCGGCGATGAACAGCTCGCCGATCGAGACTTCGGCCGACACGCCGTAGAGGATCATCGGGATCGACGGCGGGATGATGACGCCGAGCTCGGCCGAGGTCGCCTGCAGCGCCGCGGCGAAGTTGACCGGGTAGCCATGCCGGATCAGCGCGGGGATGAGGATCGCGCCGATGGCAAACGTCGTCGCCACGCTCGAGCCCGACACTGCGGCGAAGATCATGCAGGTCAGCACGCAGGTGGCGGCGAGGCCGCCCTGGACGCCGCCGACGATCGACTTGGCGAACTCGACCAGGCGCGCCGAGATGCCGCCGGTCTCCATCAGGTTGCCCGCGAGGATGAAGAACGGA
>DATIUK010000252.1:0-2625 GCA_035466885.1 Casimicrobiaceae bacterium | reverse complement strand
GGCGGCTTGACGATGTCGAAGAACCGAAAGAGCAGGAATGCGACGGCGATCCAGCGCCAGTCCTCGCCGACGAAGTACAGCACCGCCAGGAAGGCGACGACCTCGTCCCAGACGATCGACCCGTGGTCGGGGACGCCGAGGTCGCGCGCGGTGATCGCCGACACCGCGACCCCGACGACGAACAGGACGACGACGGCCAGCGCGTAACCCGGGTCGCCCAGGCGCTCGCGCAGCGCAATCGCGAGCGGGATCGCGACCAGCGTCCCGAAGGTGCCCGGCGCGAAAGGCGCCAATCCGCTGCCGAACCCCAGCGCGACGAAGTGCGCGGGATGGCTCACCAGGAAGCGCAGCGTGGGCCTGGGACCGGTCGTCGCCATCGCACTCACCAGGCGTGTGGCGCACGCCGGCGTTCGCGCTCGGGGCGGCCCATCGCGGTCCAAGGACTGCCTTCGTGCTGTGCACTCCGGCGTTCGCGCTCGGGGCGGCCCATCACGCTCACGCCGCGAAGTGGTCGTAGGCGCGCGGCAGCGCCTTCATCGCCGCGCCGGTCTCGTCGCGCACCGTGAACCCGCCGGTCGCCGTGATCTTGCCGATCCGCGTCAGCGCAAGTCCGAGGCTGCCCGCCAGCGCGGCGATCCGCTCGCGCTGCGGGTTGGCCGCCGTGAAGCAGAGCTCGTAGTCGTCGCCCCCGGCGAGCAGGCACGACAGCGCCGGCGACCGCCGCCCGTCCTTGAGCATCGCCGCCAGCCACGGCGACGCGGGCAGCCGCGCGACGTCGATCCGCGCGCCGACACCCGAACGCTCAACGATGTGACCCAGGTCGCCGACGAGACCGTCCGAGACGTCGATCGCCGACGACGCGACGCCGCGCAGCGCCAGCCCCAGCGCCACGCGCGGCTCCGGCAGCTCGAGCCGCTGCCGGCAGGCGGCGAAGGCGTCTTCGGGCAGGCTCACGTGCCCGCCCATGGCCGCCAGCGCGAGTGCCGCGTCGCCGAGCGTCCCGGACACGTAGACGTCGTCGCCGGGCCGCGCACCGCTGCGTGTGAGCGCCGCGCCCGCCGGCACCTCGCCGATCGCCGTGACGCAGAGGTTGAGCGGCCCGCGCGTGGTGTCGCCGCCGACGAGGTCGACGCCGTGGCGATCGGCCAGCGCGAAGAAGCCGTCGGCGAACGCCGCCAGCCAATCGGGGTCGTTCTCCGGAAACGCGCAGGCGAGGAGCGCGAAGCGCGGCCGCGCGCCCATCGCCGCCAGGTCCGACAGGTTGACCGCCAGCGTCTTGTGCCCGAGCCGGGCGGGATCGACGTCGGCGTGAAAGTGCCGGCCCGCGACCAGCATGTCGGTGGTCAGCACCAGCTGCTGGCCCGGCCCCGGGGCGATCAGTGCCGCGTCGTCGCCGATGCCCAGCACGACGTCGGCGGCGCGCGGCGCGCGCGTGAAATAGCGTGCGATGAGGTCGAACTCGCCGAGCGCCACGGCCGGATGCGGGGAGATGCGGGATTCCACGGGCGGATTATGGGGCCGCTGCGTCGCGCCTGCGCACCCGGCGGTCAGCGCAGCGAGTCGCCGATCTCGCGCTGCCAGCGCGCGAGCAGGCGCCGGCGCTCGGCGGGAGAGCCGAAACGGGCGGGGTCGATGTCGGCCACCTTCGCGCCGGCGTAGCGCGCGGCCTCGGGCCGGATCTCGGCCTGCCGGTTCGCCGGCAGTATCAGGTTGCGGGTCCGGTTGGCGAGCTCCTGCGCACTGCGCGTCAGCGCCCAGTCGACGAAGACCCGCGCCTCGTTCGGATTCGGTCCGCCGGCGACGATCGCGAGGCCCCCCAGCGCGTCGCCAGTGCCTTCGCAGGGAATCGCGACTTCGACCGGAAACCCGGCGAGTTGCTGGGTGACGAACTCGTGGACGAACGACACGCCGACGCCGACCTCGCCGCGGGCGACCGCGGGCCCCTGCGCCGTGCCCGACTGCGTCCAGCGGACGACGTTGGGCGCGAGCTTCTTCAGGTAGTCGAACGCGCCGTCCTCGCCGTAGAGCGTGACCAGCGTCGCCAGGATCGTGTAGCCGGTCCCGCTGGTCACCGGGTTGGAGAGTTCGATTTCCCGCCGGTACTCGGGCTTCGGGAGGTCCGACCAGCAGGCCGGGGCCGGCAGCGACTTCCGCGTAAGGAGCGCCGTGTTGCTGCCGAAGCCGATGATGATCCGGTAGATCGGCGTCACCCGCCAGCCTGAACGCTCGGCTTCCCGCTGCGCCCAGGCGTGCAGGTCGCCGACGTGGCGCGAGCGGTAGGTGGCGAAGAGCCCTTCGCCGGCGCCCTGGATGAAGGGCTCGATCGTGCCGCCGTACCAGACGTCGGCGCGCGGGTTGTCGCGCTCGGCGCGCAGCTGCGCGTAGAACTCGCCGGTCGGCTTGCGCGCGATCGACACGGCAAGCCCGGTGTCGCGCGTGAAGGTCTGCGCCGCGAGCTCGCAGGCGTCCGGATCGTGACTGCAGTAGACGACCAGCGGCGCGGCCCGCGCGGCCGTCGCCGAGAGCGCGACGAGCGCGACGACGACGAGCAGCAGCCGGCGCAACGGGTCAGCCCGCGGCACTCGCGTCGCGCTCCGCCGCGAGCGCGCGGATCTCGGGTGCGCG
>DATIUK010000251.1:0-6149 GCA_035466885.1 Casimicrobiaceae bacterium | reverse complement strand
TTTACCAGATTGCCGCCCGCTGCAACCAAGCCCGTTTCCGGGCCCTCGCGCGCTTCACACCATCAGCATGCCGCCATTGACGTGCAGCGTTGCTCCGGTGACGTATCCGGCCTGCGGCGACGCGAGAAATGCGACCGCGTGCGCAATGTCGTCGGGCGTGCCCAGGCGGCCGAGCGGGATGCGCTCGAGCAGCTTGCCGCGCTGCGCTTCCGGCAGCGCCTTGGTCATGTCGGTGTCGATGAACCCGGGCGCCACGCAGTTGACGGTGATGTTGCGGCTGCCGACCTCCTGCGCCAGCGAGCGGGTGAAGCCCAGCAGCGCCGCCTTTGCCGCGGCGTAGTTCGCCTGCCCCGGATTGCCGCTGCTGCCGACGACCGAGCCGATCTGGATGATCCGACCGTGCCGCGCCTTCATCATGCCGCGCAGCACCGCCTTCGACAGCCGGAACACGGGCTTGAGGTTGGTCGCCATGATCGCGTCCCACTCCTCGTCCTTCATCCGCAACAGCAGGTTGTCCCGGGTGATGCCGGCGTTGTTGACCAGGACCAGAACCGGGCCGTGCCGCGACTCGATCGCGGCGAGCGCCGCGTCGACCGCCGCCGCGTCGGTGACGTCGAGGCGGATCCCCTCGCCGCCGATGCCCGCCTCGGCGAGGTACGCGGAGATCGTCGCCGCGCCGGCATCGGTCGTCGCCGTGCCCACCACCGTCGCTCCGTCGCGACCCAGCGCCGAGGCGATCGCGCGCCCGATGCCGCGGGTCGCCCCGGTGACGAGCGCGACCTGTCCCGCCAGGGTCCCGCTCATGCCGATCCCCCTTTGGCGCCAACGTCCAGCGCCGCCAGCGCGGCGGCGATGGCGTCGCCATCGTCGAGCGCGTGTCCCTCGAGGCCCGGGGCAATGCGCTTGCACAGGCCCGTCAGCACCCGGCCGGGGCCGCACTCGAAGGCGCGCGTGACGCCGCGCGCGGCCATGGCCTGCACGGTCTCGACCCAGCGCACCGGGCTCGCCGCCTGTCGCGCCAGCGCGCTGCGGATCGCCGCGGCATCGCGATGCAGGGCGACGTCGACGTTGTGCAGAACCGGGATCTCCGGCGGCGCGATCGCCACCTCGGCGAGGCGCGCGGCGAGCCGCTCGGCCGCCGGTTTCATCAGCGAGCTGTGGAACGGCGCCGACACCGGCAGCAGCACGCCGCGCTTCGCGCCACGCGCCTTGCAGGCCGCGATCGCACGCTCGACGGCCGCCGCGTGCCCGGCGATGACGATCTGGCCCGGGGCGTTGAAGTTGACGGCTTCGACGGCCTCGCCCTGCGCGGCTTCGGCGCAGGCCGCGGCAATGCCGGCCTCGTCGAGTCCCATAACCGCGGCCATCGCGCCGACGCCCGCCGGGACGGCCTCCTGCATGGCCTGCGCGCGAAACCGGACCAGCGGCACCGCGTCGTGGAACGCCAGCGCACCGGCGGCGACCAGCGCCGTGTACTCGCCCAGGCTGTGGCCGGCGACGATGTCAGGTCGCGGCCCGCCCGCGGCGAGCCACGCGCGCCACACCGCGACGCCGGCAGTCAGCATCACCGGCTGCGTGTTCACGGTGCGGTCCAGTGCGCCGTCGCTGTCCGAGGACACGAGCGCCCAGAGATCCTCGCCCAGCACGTCGGAAGCCTCGGCGAACGTCGCGCGCACCGCCGGATGATGGGCGTAGCCCGACATCATGCCGACCGACTGCGAGCCCTGCCCCGGAAAGAGGAATGCGAGTTTCATGGTCACCACTGCAATAGTATCGAACCCCAGGTGAAGCCGCCGCCGACGCCGAGCAGCAGCACCCGCTGCCCGGTCTCGATGCGTCCGTCGCGCACGGCCTCGTCGAGCGCCAGCGGAATCGACGCCGCCGACGTGTTGGCGTGCCGGTCGACCGTCGTCACCACCCGCTCCATCGGCACGCCGAGCCGCTTCGCCGTCGCCTCGATGATGCGGAGGTTCGCCTGGTGCGGCACCAGCCAGTTGATGTCCGCGGCGGTAAGCCGCGCCTCGCCAAGCGCCTCCTCGGCCACGTCGCAAAGCGCCTTGACGGCAAACTTGAATACCGCGCCGCCGTCCATGCGCACGAACGGCGAGCCGACGACGGCGCCCTCGGACAGCGTCCCCGGGACGCACAGCACGTCGGCGTGGCGGCCGTCGGCGTGCAGGTGCGCGCCGACGATGCCCGGCGTGGCCGAGGGCACCAGCACGACCGCGCCGGCGCCATCGCCGAAGAGCACGCAGGTGCCGCGGTCGGTCCAGTCGAGAATGCGCGAGTAGATCTCGGCGCCCACGACCAGCGCGTTGCGCGCAAGGCCGCCGGCGACCATGCGGTCGGCGACGGCGAGCGCGTAGACGAAGCCGCTGCACACCGCCTGCAGGTCGAAGGCCGGGCCGCCGCGGGCACCGAGCTTGGCCTGCAGGATGCACGCGGTCGACGGGAACACCATGTCCGGCGTCGTCGTCGCGACGACGACGAGATCGACGTCCTGCGACGCGACGCCGGCGGCATCGAGCGCGGCGCGCGCGGCGTGCAGCGCGAGGTCGCTCGTCGACTCGGCGGGCGCAGCGATGCGGCGCCCGCGGATGCCGGTGCGGGTCCGGATCCAGGCGTCGCTCGTGTCGACGCGCCGGGCGAGGTCGTGGTTGGTCAGGACCTGCGACGGCAGGTAGCTGCCGGTGCCGGCGATTCGGCTACGCATCACCGGGAGCGTCCCCGTTCGGTGCGGTCGCGGGAGTCGCGGCGCGTGCCGTCGCCATCCGGGTCGCGATCCGCTCGAGCACGCCTTCCGAGGCCTCCGCGTACGCCTTGTCGAGCGCATTCCGGAACGCCAGCAGGTCGGCGCCGCCATGGCTCTTGACGACGACGCCCTTGAGCCCGAGCAGCGTCGCGCCGTTGTAGCGGCGCGGGTCGATGCGCCGGCCGAACGACTTCAGCACCGGGTAGGCGATCGCGGCGGCGAGCTTGGTGAGCGGGTTGCGCGTGAACTCGGCCTTGAGGAAGTCGTAGAGCATCGCCGCCAGACCCTCGGAGGTCTTGAGCGCGACGTTGCCGACGAAGCCGTCGCAGACGACGACGTCGGTGGTGCCCTTGTAGATGTCGTCGCCTTCGACGTTGCCGAAGAAGTTGAGCCCCGATGCCTTGAGCAGCTCGGCGGTCTCCTTCACGACATCGTTGCCCTTGATGTCCTCCTCGCCGATGTTGAGGAGACCGACGGTGGGACGCTCGACGTGGTCGACGGCCGACACCAGCGCCGTGCCCATCACCGCGAACTGCAGCAGCTGTTCCGGCGAGCAGTTGACGTTGGCGCCGAGGTCCAGCACCGTGGTCACGCCCTTGCGCGTGGGCAGCTGGGAGGCGATCGCCGGACGGTCGACGCCGGGCAGCGTCTTGAGGACGAAGCGCGAGATCGCCATCAGGGCGCCGGTGTTGCCGGCGGAGACGCAGGCCTCGGCGCGACCTTCCTTCACCAGGTTGATCGCGACGCGCATCGACGAGTCCTTCTTGCGCCGCAGTGCGTCGGCCGGCGGCTTGTGCATTTCCACGACTTCCGACGCAGGCTCGACGGCGAGGCGCGACTTCGCGGGGGACTTGATCTTTCCGAGGACCGCGGCGAGCGGCTCGGGCAGGCCGACGGCGATGACCCGAGCGTCCGGGTGCGCCATCAGGAAATCGATTGCCGCGGGCAGCGTGACCGAGGGGCCGTGGTCCCCTCCCATCGCGTCGACCGCTACCGTGATCGGCATGTCGGCTTGGCCATCCAGCGAGTGTGGGCCCGCATCACGCACCGATGCGCCCGCAAGGCAGGTCGATCAGCAAGGGGGCGGGACGGGCGGAACGGCGCGCGCCGTCCGGCGGGATGCCGCACCGTCGGCGGCGACCCCGCGGGGAGCGCGCACGGGTCGCTACTCGTCGGCCTTGGTCTTGACGACCTTCTTGCCCCGGTAATAGCCGCTTGGGCTGATGTGGTGGCGCAGGTGCGCCTCACCGGTCACCGGCTCGACGGCGAGTGCCGGGGCGGTGAGAAAGTCGTGGGCGCGGTGCATGCCGCGCTTGGACGGGGACTTCTTGTTCTGCTGAACAGCCATGTCAAATCTCCAGTGTCGAATTCATCACTCTCGCCGCCACAGCGGCGTCAACTCCCGCGCCTGCGCTTCCCCGCGTCCGGCGCCCGCACGCCCGCCAGGGCGGCGAAGGCCGACGGCGCACGCTCGGCCGGCGCATCCGCGGGCTGCACGCCGCAGTCCGTCCGGGTGCAGCGCGGAGCGAACGGCAGCGTCAGCAACAACTCGTCCTCGACGAGCTCGCGCGCGTCGAGCGGTGCCGACGCGAGCACGACCTCGTGCTCGTCCAGCGCGTCGAGCCGTCCGAGCTCCGCTTCGTCACGCGCGAGCAGCAGCAGGGTTCGCTGCTGCACCGGCCACGTGAAGGCCTGCAGGCAGCCCTGGCACTCCAGCGGCACGCCGCCCTCGATCGCCACGGCCACCGCGGGACGTCCCGACGCGTCGGCGGTACCGGCTATCCGCCACGCCAACGGGACGGCTTCGGCGCCGGCCAGGCGGTCGACCACACGCGGCAGCGTTCGCGCGTCGATGACACCGCCGAATTCCTGGCGCTGCCGGACGAGCTGAAAGGCGTCGAAGCCGCCCCTGCCACCACCCTTTGTTGCCCCTTGCCCGACCATCGGTTCCCCGGCTTCGCTCCGTGCGCCTCCCCCGCCTTGCACCGGATCGCTCCGGGCGTGCGTGGGCGGGTGGCCCCCTTTGGGCGTCCGACCAAAACGTTGGATAATAGCGCCCCGAACCAAGTTTGTCAAAAAATGCTCTGGAAAATCAACAATGAACCCCGCTGACCAGGCGACGGATGGAGGCACGCCCGGGCCAACGCTGGTGCTCGCGTCCACCTCGCGGTATCGCCGCGCCCTGCTCGATCGCCTCGGCCTGCCCTACGCCGCCGTGGCGCCGGACGCCGACGAAACGCCGTTCCCGGGAGAGGCGCCTGCGGCGACGGCGCTGCGCCTGGCCGAGGCCAAGGCCCGCAGCGTCGCCGGCGCGTTCCCGCGGGCGCTCATCGTCGGCTCCGACCAGGTGGCCGACGCCGACGGTACGGTCGTCGGCAAGCCGGGCAGCGCGGCGGCAGCGCGGCAGCAACTCGCACTGCTCTCCGGCCGCAGCGTCGTCTTCCACACCGGGCTCGCGCTGCTCGACGCGAGGACCGGCGCCTGCCAGACCGCGATGGTCGACGTCCGCAGCCGCTTCCGGCGCCTCACCGCCGGCGAGATCGACGCCTACCTCGAGCGCGAGCAGCCCTGGGATTGCGCCGGATCGGTGAAGTCAGAGGCGCTGGGCATTGCACTGTTCGAAGCGATCGAGAGCGACGACCCCACGGCGCTCATCGGGTTGCCGCTCATCCGCCTGACCTCGATGCTGAAGGTCGCCGGCGTCAGCGTCCTGCGACTGCCGGGCTGACGATGGCTGCGGGCCGGCTGTACCTCGTGCCGAATCTCCTCGGCGTCAGCGCGCCGGCGGACGTGCTCCCGCAGCGTACGCTCGACGTCGCGCGCGGGCTGGCGCACTTCGTGGTCGAGAACGCGAAGCCGGCGCGGCAGTTCCTCAAGGCGCTGGGCACAGCGCTGCCGCTGCAATCGATCGGCCTGGTCGAGATCGGCGAATCGCCCGGCCCGCAGCGCTGCACCGAACTCCTGGCGCCGGCACTCGCGGGGCACGACCTGGGCGTGCTGTCCGACGCCGGCTGCCCGGGCGTCGCCGATCCCGGCGCCCCGCTCGTCGCCGCCGCACACGCGGCAGGAATCACCGTCGTGCCCCTCGTCGGCCCGTCGTCGCTGCTGCTAGCGCTGATGGGCTCGGGCATGAACGGCCAGCGGTTCGCCTTCCACGGCTACCTGCCGGTGCAGGCGCAGCACCGGGCCGACGCGCTGCGCCGGCTGGAGGCGGAGTCGGCGCGCGACGCACAGGCGCAGGTGTTCATCGAGACGCCATACCGGAACGAGGCGATGCTCGGTACGGCAGTGCGTCGCCGTCGACCTCACGACGGCAACCGAATCGATCGAAACGCTGACGGTGGCCGACTGGCGCCGGCGCGACGTTGCGCGCTACGCGAAGCGCCCGGCGATCTTC
>DATIUK010000250.1:0-8308 GCA_035466885.1 Casimicrobiaceae bacterium | reverse complement strand
CAGCGCCCAGCCCACGTTGCCGACCACTTTGCTGGTCTTCGGGTCGTTCACGACGCCGACGAAGGATGTCGAGTCGAGGTACATCGCCGCCTGCCCCTGCAGGAACGCGGTGTTGGCCTCGCCCTGGCCGTAGCCGGGGATGCCGGCGGGCCCGGTGGCCACCACCTCCTGGAAGAACTTGAGCGCCTGAACGCCGACCTTGTCGTTGAAGCGCGGGCGCCACTGGTCGTCGAACACGGCGCCGCCCAGCGGATTGAGGTGCAGCAGCCACGCGTGCACGCACTGGTGCCCGGCCTGGCCACGCGAGGTGAGCGCCCCTATGCCTTCCTTGTCCTTGATGACGCGCAGGGTCTTCAGGAAGTCGTCGTAGTTCACCGGCACCGCCAGGTTGTGCTTGGCGAAGATGTCCTTGCGGTAGGCGAGCACCGAGGTTTCCGCGCCGTAGGGCAGTCCGTAGAGCTTGGCGCCGGGGCCCGCGAGATAGCCCTTCGGGCCGCCGACCAGCCCCAGGTTCTCGTAATAGATCGGGATGATGTCCTTCGCGTCGTAGGCGGGGTCGGCCAGCGCCGCATTGGCGAAGAACGGTTCCAGCGGCTGCACCAGGTTCTTGGCGACGTACTCGGTCTTCCACATGACGATGTAGCAGCACAGGTCGTAGTCGCCCTGCGGCTTGGACATCTCGAGCAACTGCTTGTCCTTGAGCCGGCCCATGGCGATCGTGTCGAGTTCGACCTTGATCCCGGTCTCGGCGGTGAACGCCGGCAGGATCTTGGCCATCGCGGCGTAGTGCGGGTGCGAAGGCACGCTCATGACGACCGTCGTGCCCTTGTACTTGGCGTAGCGGTCCTGCGCCCAGACGCCCTTGATCAGCGGGAACTGCGCCGCGGCCAGGATGCCGGCGATGCCGCCGGCCTTGAGAACTTCACGTCGCTTCATGGTCTTCCTCCGTTGGGTGCGGAACGTCAATGAACCAGGTTGATCTGCGATGCCGCGTCGAACACGTGCAGGTGCTTGGCATCGATGGCAAGGCCGACCTCGCCGCCGGCGAGGTCGCTGTGGTCTCCGTTGACCGCCGAGATGACCGGCTCTGCCGAGTCGGCCAGCGTGCCGGTCAGAACCGTCTCGGTGCCGAGATACTCGGCGACCTTGACGCGCATCCGCAGCGTCGGGTCGCCGGCGGCGAGCGGCAGTCCCTGCGGCCGCACGCCGAGCACGATCGCCGTGCCGGCAGGTCGCGGGAGCGTCTGCGGCACGCGGATCGTCGCCCCGGACCCCGCGAGCCGCACCGCGTCGGCGGCCGTCACGGAACCCTCGAACATGTTCATCACCGGCGAGCCGATGAAGCCGGCGACGAACAGGTTGCGCGGGCGGTTGAACACCTCGTTGGGCGTGCCGACCTGCTGGATCACGCCGCGCTCCAGGATCACGATGCGGTCGGCCAGCGTCATCGCCTCGACCTGGTCGTGGGTGACGTAGACGGTGGTCTTGCCCAGGCGCCGGTGCAGAAGCGCCAGCTCGACGCGCATCTGCGCGCGCAGCTTGGCATCGAGGTTGGACAGCGGCTCGTCGAACAGGAACACCGACGGCTCGCGGACGATCGCGCGCCCCATCGCGACGCGCTGGCGCTGCCCGCCGGAGAGCGCCTTGGGCTTGCGCTCGAGCAGCGCCTCGATGCCGAGGATGCGCGCGGCGTCGGCGACGCGGCGGGTGATCTCCGCCTTCGGCGTGCGGGTGAGCGAGAGCGCGAAGCTCATGTTCTCGGCGACCGACATGTGCGGGTAGAGCGCGTAGTTCTGGAACACCATCGCGATGTCGCGCTGGTCCGGCCGCGCGTTCGTGACATCCCGGCCGCCGATCGAGATCCGACCCGAGGTCACGGTCTCGAGGCCCGCGATCATGCGCAGGATCGTGGACTTGCCGCAGCCCGACGCGCCGACCAGGACGATGAACTCGCCCGGGTTCGCGACGAGGTCGATGTCCTGGACGATCGTGCTCTCGCCGAAGCGCTTGGTCACGCCGGAGAGTTCCAGCCCTGCCGTCATCGCTTGCCTCCGTCGTTCTTCCAGCCGGCTCCGTGCCGGGTCACGCCCCAGCCGATCGGCGCCCGCGCGTTGCCCGGCAGCACCGGGTCGGGCCCCCAGATCGCCTGGTAGGTGTCGAGCGCGCGGCCGGCCCGCTGCCAGCGCACGAAACGCGCGCCGAGCAGCAGCCACCACGCGGCGATGGTCGCCACCATCCAGCGCGGCGCGTCGGCGGCGACGAGGCCCGACGCGATCGCGGCGACGGCGCCGACCACGACGACCCAGCCGAGCGACTTGTGGGTCCGCTCGAAGAACACGCGCCACCGGGTCATGTCGTAGTGGTCGCCGGCGAGCGTCGGCGCCGTCGGGCCGCCCTTGCTGCCCCGGGCGAAGCCGTGCGCCACCTGCCACGCGCCCGCCGCGACCACGGCCCAGCCGAGCAGGTGGTGGGCCTCGGCGCCCGGGGTCGCGGCGCCGCTGCGATAGACCAGTGCCAGCGCGGCCAGGCCCACCAGGAAACCGCCGATCTGCAGTGCACGGTGCGCGTGCCACCAGCGCTTGTCGTCGAGTTCTCGCGGCCAGTCCTGGCCTGGGGCGACCTTCCAGAACCGCGCCCAGAGCACGCCCACCGGGATCAGCACGCCCCAGGCCAGCACCATCAGCCGCGCGTGCCAGGCAACGGGCGCGGCGATGACGTGGCCGGTCGCGCCGGACAGCGGGGCGAGCCACCAGTCAAGCATGGGGTCGGGTCGCGCCATGGGTGTCGAGCCGGATCCGATAGAGCGAAGTGGACGCGGCGATGTACAGCGTGTCGCGCAGGGGTCCGCCCCAGGCGCAGTTGCCGGTGCGCTCCGGGACGGCGATCTTGCCCAGCAGCGTCGCGTCGGAGGCGTAGACGTGGATGCCGTCCTCGGCGCTGACGTAGAGGCGTTCGGCCTCGTCGATGCGGAAGCCGTCGGGCAGCCCGGGTTCGATGACGGCGAACACGCGGCCGTTGCCGAGCCGGTTGCCCGGCAGCACGTCGAAGCAGCGCAGGTGGTGGAGGCCGGCCGGATCGTGCGACGCCGACGTGTCGGTGACGTAGAGCCGGCGCTCGTCCGGCGAGAAGGCGAGGCCATTGGGCTTCGCGAAGGAATCCTCGACGACCGCGAGCTCGCCGCTCGCCGGGTCGAAGCGGAACACGTAGCAGCAGTCATCGAGCTCGCTCGGGGCCTCGTAGCCCTCGCGATTGCTCATGATGCCGTATGACGGGTCGGTGAACCAGATGGTTCCGTCGGACTTGACGACGACATCATTGGGCGAATTGAGGCGACGCCCGCGGTAGCGGTCGACGAGGATCTCGACGCTGCCATCGTGGCCGGTGCGGGAGACGCAGCGACGGCCGTGCTCGCAGGTCACGATCCGGCCTTCGCGGTCGAGCGTATTGCCGTTGGAGAAGTTCGACGGCGCGCGGAATACGGTCATGCCCGTGGCGGTGGACCACGCGAGCATCCGGTTGTTCGGGATGTCGCTCCAGACCAGCGCCTGCCGGGCTTCGATCCACACCGGGCCTTCGCTCCAGATCGCGCCGGTGCAAAGCCGCTCGAGCGTCGAATCCGCACGCAGGATCGACCGCAACCTGGCGTCGAAAACCACGATGCCCTCGAAGCCCATTCGCTCTCCTGCCGACGCGTCGGACTGCGCTGCGGCCGCAACACCAGCCTCGGCAAAAGCGTAGCACAGAATTGCTAAATTGTATGCAAGAACTATTTTTTGTGTTCAAATTGCCGGTGTGGGCCGGGTGGCCCACGGCAGCACCGGCCGCCCCCGGCCCCTTCCCGGGCCCTGCGATGCAAACGCCAACGCAACCGACGATCGTCCTCCTGGGCGCGCTCGACACCAAGGGGCCGGAGCTCGGCTTCGTTGCGGAAGCGCTCTCCCGCCGCGGCTGGCCCGTGCGCCTCCTGCACATCGGGATCCGCGAGCCGGCGGCGCTGCCGGCTTCGCTCGCCGGCGCGGACATCCGGCACGTCGACGTCGCTCCCGGAGAACTCGCGGCACTCGGCAAGGTTCCCGCCATGGCACGGATCGCCGCCACGGCCGGGCCCCAACTCGTCGACTGGCTCGCCCGGGGCGAGATCGCGGGCGTGCTGGCGTTGGGCGGCGGCGTGGGCACCTGGGTCGGCGCCGAGGCAATGCGCGCGCTGCCCTTCGGCTTCCCGAAGCTCGTCGTCTCCACGCTGCCCTACGACATCCGTCCGCTGCTGCACGGCCGCGACATCGTCTTCTTCTCGTCGGTTGCCGACATCCTCGGGCTCAACCCGGAACTGCGCGCCGTCCTCGCCAACGCCGTCGCCGCCATCGACGGCATGGCGCGAACCTGGACGCCGCTCTCGGGCGAAGCGATCGCGCACACGCTCGGCGCGACGGGGCTCGGCATCACGACCCCGGCGCTGCTCGCCGCCCGCGACTCAATCGAGGCGGCCGGGTTCGAGCTCGCGAGCTTCCACGCCAACGGCCTCGGCGGAGCCGCGTTCGAGGAGTGGATAGGCCAGCGGATGTTCCGCGGCGTGCTCGACCTCACGACCAGCGAGCTCACCAGCGAGATCTTCGGCGGCATCGCGACCGCAGGCCCCGAGAGGCTCACCACGGCCGGCCGTCTCGGCGTCCCGCAGGTCGTCTGCCCCGGCGGTCTCGACATCGTGAGCCGCGGACCGCTGGCGGGGCTCGACCCCACCGATCGCGCGCGTCCGCACTACGCGCACAGCCCGACGTTCACCCACGTGCGCATCGACGCCGCCGGCATGCGCAAGGTCGCCGGGGTCCTCGCCGCCCGGCTCAACGCCGCGATCGGCCCGACCGCCTTCGCGCTGCCGCTCAGGGGCTTCTCGGCCGAGAGCCGTCCCGGCGGCGCGATCCACGACCCGGCCGCCGACGAGGCTTTCCGCAGCGAGTTGCGCGCGCGGCTCGCCCCCACCGTCGCGCTGGTCGAGGTCGATGCGCACATCAACGACCCGGTTTTTGTCCGGCGCGCCTGCGATCTGCTGTTCGAGCAGCTCGGCGTGCCGATCCCCGATACCCACTGAAAGGAGATTCTTGCCATGGGCCTCACCATTCATGCGATCAACACCGGCTGGATCGGCAGTTTCCAGAACCGCCTGACCAATTGCCGGATGGACGGCGTCAAGGTGATGACGCCCTCGCTGTGCTGGCTCGTCACCGGCGGCGAGAAGAACGTGCTGGTCGACACCGGCATGTGCGACACCGAGCGCGCGAACAAGTGGCACCACGCGGGCTCGAAGCAGGAGCCTGGCGAGGCGATCCACGAGCAGCTGCCGAAGTTCGGCTTGAAGCCGTCCGACATCGACATGATCATCTTCACCCACCTGCACTGGGACCACGTGCAGAACCTGCCGCAGTTCCCGGACGCCGAGCTCGTCTGCCACGACAAGGAGTGGCAGTTCGCGATGGCGCCGATCCCGTCGTACTGGCACAGCTACGAGCATCCGATCATCGGCGCGATCCCGCCGTTCCAGGGCCGCGAGTTCCGGTTGCTCAAGGGTGACGCCGAACAGGAGATCCTGCCCGGCATCAGCGCGTTCTTCACCCCGGGCCACTCGCCGGGCAGCATGTCGGTCGCGGTCGAGACCGACGACGGTCCATACGTGATCGCCGGCGACGCCGTGATGACCTACGACAACCTGCGCGGCGATCCGGCCAAGCGGCAGAAGTTCCTGCCCATCGGTCGCTACACCGACATCTTCCAGGTGTTCGACAGCCTCGACCGGATCATGGAGCGCGCGGGCGGCGTGATGGAGCATGTCCTCCCCGGCCACGACGGCACCATCGTGGGTGGAAAATGGCCACGCTGAGCACCTACACGAGCGACAGCGTCGCCGTCGCCGCGACCAGCGAACTGATCGGCATCGCGCGGCGCGCGGCCGCTGGCAGGCTGCAGACCGGCACCGGCGGCAACATCAGCATCCGTGTGGCCGGCCGCAACGAGGTCGTGATCAAGCCGTCGGGCGTGGGCTTCGCCGAGTGCGACCACGACAACCTTCTCGTCGTCGACCTCGACGGCAACATCCTCAAGGGCGACGCCAAGCCGTCGAAGGACATGGCGTTCCACCTCGGGATCTACCGGGTGCGCGACGACGTCGGAGGCATCGTCCACGTCCACTCGCCGTGGGCGACGGGCTGGGCGGCGAGCGGACACGAGCTCGCCCTGCCGACCGTGCACTCGCGTGACAAGCTCAAACGCATCCCGATCGTGCCCACCGGGCCCGGCGGGGGCGCGCAGCGACCCGAGGACATCGTCGCCGAGTTCCGCGACCCGGCACTGCGCGCGGCGCTCCTGGCCGAGCACGGCTCGGTCGGCGTCGGGCGGACGCTGCTGTCGGCGCTGCACGTCGCCGAGCTGATCGAGGAAACCGCGCAGGTGGCCGCCCTCGCCCGCCTGCTGAAGGCCGCGCCGGGATAGCGCGGCGCGACACGGAGCGCCCGGTGGCCTCGGCGTACGTGCTCGGGATCGACCTCGGCACCTCGGGGGCCCGGGCGTTGGTCGTTGACCGCGACGGCGCGATCCAGGCCCAGGCGTTCGCGCCGCTGCCGGCGCCGTCGGTCGTCGGCGCCGGCGGGCGCGAGCAGGATGCAGCCCTCTGGTGGGAGGCCGCGAGCAGCGCGGTGCGCGAGGCACTGCGGCGTCTCTCGGCCGCGGGCGGCGACCCGCGGGGCGTCGGCGGCGCCTGCGTCGACGCGACCTCGGGGACGATCGTGCCCGTCGACGCGCACTGCGTGCCGCTCGGCCCCGGCCTCATGTACAACGACGGACGCGCCGGCGCGCAAGCCCTCCGCCTCAACGCCGCCGCCCGCGCGCACGGCGAAGGCGAGGGCTGCAACGCGTCGTACGCCAGTGCCAAGATCCTCTGGCTGCGCAACCACGCACCGGCCATTGGCGTCGGTGCCGCGCGCTTCCTGCACCAGACCGACTTCATCAACGCGCGCCTCTTGGGCGCGACGCGCGCGGCGGACGTCGCCACCGACGAGTCGAGCGCGCTCAAGACCGGCTACGACATCGTCGCGCGCCGCTGGGCCGGCTCGCTGCCCGACGCGGGCATCGACGTCGGGCAACTGCCCCGCGTGGTGCCAGGAGGCACGACGCTGGGCCTCATCGATCCCGTTTTCGCGGCCGACACCGGGCTGCCGGCCGACTGCCGGATCGTCGCCGGCATGACCGACGGCACCGCGGCGGCGGTCGCCTCCGGCGCGTCGGCCATCGGCGAGAGCAACACCACCATCGGGACGACGCTGGTCTGGAAGCTCGTCGCGGACCGGCCGGTCGTCGATCCGCAAGGTCGCCTCTATTGCCACCGGCATCCCGGCGGCGCCTTTCTTCCGGGCGGCGCCGGCAACGCCGGCGGCGAAGGCATCGCGCAGCAGGTGCTGGGCGCCGATCCAGCGCCGGGTGCCGCGCTCGACCGATTGGCCCGCGAACTCGCCGACGCGCCACCTTCGGGGCTCCTCGCGTATCCGCTGCCGCGCCCCGGCGAGCGCTTCCCGTTCGTCGACCGCGACTTCGCCGGCTTCGGCGATCCGCGCGCCCGCACGGCGGCCGAACGCTACCGCGCGGCGCTCGAAGGCCTCGCCTGCATCGAGCGCTGGGGCTACGAGGTCGCCGCCGAACTCGGCGCGCCGGCCGACGGCGCCGTCTGGACCACCGGCGTCGGCGCGCGACACGCGCAGTGGCTGCAGCTTCGTGCCGACTTCCTCGGTCGTCCGGTGTGCCGCGCCGTGCACCCCGAATCCGGTTTCGGCGCCGCGCTGGTCGCGGCGATGAACGTCTGGCACGGCGGCGACTGGGCGGCGACGGCGCGACTGATCGCCGTCGACCTCGCCTGCCGGCCCGAAGCGTCCCGTCGCAGCCGCTGCGACGAGCAGTACCACGCGTTCCGCGCGGCATGCGCTGCGCGAAGTGTCCCTGGGAGCCACCGATGAGCGAACACGCCGCCGTCAAGGAATGCGACATCCGCGGGCCGTGGCCCGAAGAGGTCGACGCCACGTTCTTCGAGCAGGCCGGGCGCAACTTCGGCGCCACGGTCGCCGGCGGCGGCTTCGCGGGATTCAATCCGGCCACCGTCGTCGTCGGCGGCGACGGCCGCGCGTCGACGCCGACGCTGCGCGCCGCGCTCCTCGCGGGGCTCCTGGCCGAGGGCGTCGACGTGTTCGACGTCGTCGGCGCCATGCCGACGCCCGCGCTCTACTGGGTGCGGCAGTTGCTCGGCGCGCAGGCGGTCGCCATCGTCACCGCG
>DATIUK010000249.1:0-3340 GCA_035466885.1 Casimicrobiaceae bacterium | reverse complement strand
AGCTCGGCGAGCACGCGCTGTCCGACTTGAAGCCGTACTTCCCGGCGATGAAGGGCGAGTGGACCGAGAACGAGGTGCTGCCCGGCGGCGATCTTCCGCCCGGGGGCCTCGTCGCGTGGGTCGCCGAAATGCAGCGCCGCTACCCCAAGCTCCCGCCCGAGCTCGTCCGCGGCGTCGCCCGCCGGCACGGCTCGCTGACGCCGAAGGTGCTGGGATCGGCAAAGGCGCTGTCCGACCTCGGCGAGGACTTCGGCAACGGGCTCACCGCTACCGAGATCGACTACCTGGTGCGCGAAGAGTGGGCGCTTACTGTCGAGGATGTCCTCTGGCGTCGTACCAAGTGTGGCCTGGGGATGAGCCCCGCCGACCAGGCGCGCGTGGCCGCGTACCTCGCCAAGGCGCTCGCCGCCGCGTGACCGCACGGGTCGCCATGCAGCCGCTGGCGGCGATGCCGCCGGCCGTGCGCGCGGCCGTCCGCGGCGTGTGCACCGACATCGACGACACGCTGACCACCCACGGCCGGCTGACCGCCGAGGCGTATGCGGCGCTCGAGCGCCTGCGTGCCGCCGGCAAGCGGGTGATCCCGATCACCGGCCGCCCGGCGGGCTGGTGCGACCACATCGCCCGGATGTGGCCGGTCGACGCCGTGGTCGGCGAGAACGGCGCGTTCTACATGCGCTACGACGCGGCGTCGCGCCGCCTCGTCAAGCGCTTTCTCGCCGACGACGCGACGCGGCGCGCGAACCGTGCCCGGCTCGCCGTGATCGGCGAGCGGATCCTGGCCGCGGTGCCCGGCTGCGCGCTCGCGTCCGACCAGCTCTACCGCGAGGCCGACCTCGCCATCGACTTCTGCGAGGACGTGCCGCCGCTGCCGCGCGCCGCCGTCGACCGCCTCGTCGCGCTGATGCAGGGCGAGGGCATGACGGCGAAGGTGAGCTCGTTCCACGTCAACGGCTGGTTCGGCGACTACGACAAGCTGGGAATGACGCGGATGCTGCTCGCCGAGGCGTTCGCCGCCGACCTCGACGCCGAGCGCGAGCGCTGGCTGTTCGCCGGCGACTCGCCCAACGACGCGCCGCTGTTCGCCTACTTCCCGAACTCGGTCGGCGTCGCCAACGTGCGCGCGTTTGCCGACCGGATCGCGACGCTGCCGGCCTACGTCACCGTCGGCGAGGGCGGCGCGGGCTTCGCCGAAATTGCCCGGGCGCTGCTCGGCTGACCGCGGGCGGCGCGGCCAGCGCTACGGGCGCCGGACGAAAACCGGCTCGCTGAACAGCGAGTGGATCTCGACCCCGCGGATCGTCGGGTCGTCGGGGCCGACGTAGAGGACCGGCGTCAGGAGCTCCGCGAAAATCCCGCGCAGGCTGCGCGCGCCGGTCTTGTACTCGATCGCGAGCTCGGCGATCTGCTCGAACACCCGGGGTGCCACCTCGAGGGCGACGCCCTCGGCGGCGAAGATCTCGACGAACTGGCGATAGATCGAGTTGCGCGGCTCGGTCAGGATGCGCACCAGCATGTCGCGGGTGAGTTCCGAGAACCGGGCGATGATCGGCAGCCGCCCGGTGAACTCCGGAATGAGGCCGTAGGTGAACAGGTCCGTCGGCTTCACCCGCGTGTTGAGGCGGTCCAGGATCCGCTGGTTCTCCGTGTTCGACGTCGCGATGAAGCCATAGCCGTGCGTCTGCGAGGCGACGATCTCGTCCAGTCCGACGAACGCGCCGCCGCAGACGAACAGGATGTCGGTGGTGTCGATGTACGCGCCGCCGCCGAGCTTCACCTGCGCGCCTTCCATGATCTTCAGGAGCGCGTGCTGGACGCTCTCGCCCGAGCCGCCGCGCGGCGCGCCGTCCATGGGCTTCAGCTTGTCGATCTCGTCGATGAAGACGATCCCGCGCCGGGCGCGCTCGACGTCGCCGCCGGCCTTGTCGAGCAGGCGCTGCAGCACCGCCTCGATCTCCTCGTTGACGAAGCGGGTCTGCGCAAGCGAGGTCGCCTCGGCGGTGACGAAGGGCAGCGACAGCGCGTGCGACAGCGTCTCGCAGAGCAGCGTCTTGCCGGTGCCCGACGGCCCGATCAGCAGCACGTTGCTCTTCGCGACCGGTACCTGGTCCTGGTTGGCGCGGGCGATCTTGCGGTAGTGGGTGTAGACGGCGACGGCGACGATGCGCTTCGCCGGGTCCTGCCCGATCACGTACTCGTCGAGATAGCGGACGATGGCCGACGGCGTCGCCGTCGCGTCGATGCCGTTCATTGCGAACTCCCCTGTTGCCGTCCGGCGGGACGCCATCCGGCCAGCGCGCCGGCGCCGGCGAAGCGCGCGCGGTCGCCCAGCGCTTCCTCGATGCGCAGCGCCTCGTTCCACTTGGCCATCCGCTCGCCGCGAGCGAACGAGCCGACCTTGAGCTGGCCGGCGTTCCAGCCGACGGCCAGGTGGACGATCGAGATGTCCTCGGTCTCGCCCGAACGCGCCGACACGATCGTGGCGAACCCGGCAGCCCGCGCGGCGGCGAGTGCGGCCTGCGTCTCGGTCACCGTGCCGGCCTGGTTGGGCTTCAGCAGCACCGCGTTGCACGCGCGATCGGCGGCGGCGGCGGCGACCCGCGCCGCACTGGTCGTCAGGTAGTCGTCGCCGATGACCTGCACGCGCGTGCCGGCAGCCCGCATGAACGCGATCCAGCCTTCGCGATCATCCTCGGCCAGCGGGTCCTCGATCGAGGCGATCGGGTAGCGGTCGAGCCAGTCGACGAGGAGCGCGATCATGCCGTCGCGGTCGAGCTCGCGCCGCTCGAGCCCCAGGACGTAGCGGCCGTCGGCGCCGAACTCGGAGGCGGCGATGTCGAGCGACAGCGCGGCGTCCTCGCCGGGCCGGTAACCCGCGCGCTCGATTGCGCGCACGAGCATCGCCAGCGCTTCCTCGTTGGTCGCGAACGCCGGCCAGTGGCCGCCTTCGTCGGCGACGCCGGCGGCGCGTCCCTCCTCGGCCATCAACGCGCCGGCGGCACGGTAGATCTCCGCGGTCATCACCATCGCGTCGGCGAAACTCGCTGCGCCGACGGGCATCACCATCAGGTCCTGGATGTCGATCCGGCGACCGGCGTGCGCTCCGCCACCGAAGATCTGGACCTCGGGCAGCGGCAGCGTGACCGGCGCGTCCCCGGCGAGGTGTCGCCACAACGGCAGTCCGCGGGCGGCCGCGGCGGCGTGCGCGACCGCGAGCGACACCGCGACGGTCGCATTGCCGCCCAGCGTCGCCTTGTTCGGCGTGCCGTCGAGCGCCACCAGCCGCGCGTCGATGTCGGCCTGGTCGGCGGCGTCGCGGCCGGCGAGCGCCACGGCGATT
>DATIUK010000248.1:0-5702 GCA_035466885.1 Casimicrobiaceae bacterium | reverse complement strand
GTCCTCGGCCGCGCCCTTGGCCACCTCGGCGTCGAAGTACCCGGGATTGGCACGGTCGAACTCGCGGCCCTGTTCCTGCAGCCTGGCGAACGAGAGCACGCCCTCGTAGTTGCGCATCCCGCGCTCGTCGTCGAAGTAGATGTGCCGGAGCGTGGGCACCTCGGCCATCGCCTCCTGCATCTTGTCGACCTGCTCCTGGTCCTCGACGACCGCGTAGGCGATCTCGGCGTCGTTCAGCACGTAGACGAAGTCGGCCGCGGGGGCGTCCTGGTACATCGGCACCGGCACGCCGCCCAGCGCCTGCGCGGCGGCCATCGCCCAGTACAGACGGGGGCGGTTGTCGCCGATGATCGCGAGGTGCATGCCGCGGCGGAATCCCTGCGCGGCCAGCCCGCAGGCAAGCGAGCGAACCTCGGCGGCGGCCTCGCGCCACGTCCAGGTCTGCCAGATGCCGAGGTCCTTCTCGCGCACCGCAGGGTGGTCGCCGCGAACCGCCGCGTGATGCAGCAGCAGGCGCGGAAACGTGTCGAGCCGGGGTTCCATCTCCTCCAACCGTCCTTGTGCTGGACTTCGTTGCCGGCGGCCGTGGGTCGTTGCCCCTTTGTGGCTCTTTCCGGCGGGTCGCCCATCTTAGGTCTTCGACAAGACCGCGGCAATGGGCGGGTTGCTCCGTTCCTGCACGCTGCTCGCGAACCGCGCGCGGTCGGGATTGTCGTCCTGGCGACGATTGGCGCCGGGACGGGTAGAATCCCGCTTCGAAGCTCGCGCAATGTACGGCCTTCGCCATCGTCGCGTTGTCGCCGCACCGACAATCCGCCATGACCTCGTCGCCACGCCAGGAAACAATCCCGTTCCAGCGACTGCTCGAAGGCTGCGCCTGGGCCTGCGCGCTGCCGCCGGAACTGCGCAAGCGCGTCGACGCCGAGACGACCGCGCGTCACTGCCCGGCCGGCACGCTCGTCTGCCGCAAGGGCCAGCCGGCCCTGCACTGGATCGGCGTGATCGACGGCCTGGTCAAGATGACCAACGTCTCCGCCGACGGCAAGCCGACGACGTTCACCGGCGTGCCGACCGGGGGCTGGTTCGGCGAGGGGTCGCTGCTGAAAGACGAGCCGCGGCGCTACGACATCGTCGCCCTGCGCGGCAGCGACATCGCGTACATGCCGCGCGCCACGTTCATGGCGCTGCTCGACAACAGCGTCACGTTCAACCGGTTCGTGCTGACGCAGCTCAACGAACGGCTGGGGCAGTTCATCGCCATGGTCGAGCACGACCGCCTGCTCGGCCCCGATGCGCGGCTGGCGCGCGGCCTCGCGGCGCTGTTCAACCCGACGCTCTATCCGGGGATCGGGCCGGCGCTGCCGATCTCGCAGGAGGAGCTCGGCCAGCTCGCCGGTCTCTCGCGGCAGCGCGTCAACCAGGCGCTGAAGCGCCTCGAGCAGGCGCAGCTGCTGCGCGTCGAGTACGGCGGCGTGACGGTGCTCTCGCTCGAAGGGCTGCGCCGCTTCGAGGACTGACCCGCAGGTCTTCGCGCCCCGGGGCGGTCGCCGCCGCGCACGTACGGGGGCGACAGCGGGCGCCGATGCGCCTTACCGCCCCGCGAACTTCGCCGGACGCTTGGCGACGAACGCGTCCATCCCCTCGCGCTTGTCGTCGGTCGCGCACAGGAAGCCGAACACGTCGGCTTCCATCGCGTTGGCATTGGCGAGGTCGATGTCCTGGCCGCGCTGCACCAGGTGCTTGCTCATCTTGACGGCGAGCGGCCCCTTCTGCGCGACCATCCGGGCGAGCTTCAGACCTTCCTCCACGAGCGCCTCGGGCGCGACGACGTGGTTGGCGAGCCCGATCTTCTTCGCCTCGTCGGCCTTGACGTGGCGCCCCGTGCAGACGAGCTCCAGCGCCATCGACTTGCCGACGACGCGGGAGAGCCGCTGCGTGCCGCCGAACCCCGGGCAGATGCCGAGGTTCACCTCGGGCTGGCCGAACACCGCCTTGTCGGAGGCGACGATCCAGTCGCAGGCGAGGGCCAACTCGCAGCCGCCGCCCAGCGCGAAACCGTTGACCAACGCGATCACCGGGAACGGGGCGAGCTCGAGCGAACGCAGCGTCGCGTGGCCCTTGAGCGCGAACTCGCGGCCCTCGACCGGCGTCATCGAACTCATCGCCGCGATGTCCGCGCCGGCAACGAACGCCTTGTCGCCGGCGCCGGTCAGCATCAGCACCCTGGCCTCGGGCCGCCCGGCGACCTCGGCGACCGCCGCCGCGATTTCGTAGAGCACCTGCGGCGACAGCGCGTTCAGCTGCTTCGGCCGGTTGATCGTCAACAGGTAGATCCCCGGTTCCTTTTCCTCGATGTGGATCATCTCGAAGCTCATTGCACGCCCCTTCAGCCGTAGTGATGGAAACCGCGGCCGGTCTTGCGGCCGAGGGTGCCCGCGGCGACCATCTCCCGGAGGAGCGGCGCGGGCCGGTACTTGGGATCGCCGAAATCGCGGTGAAAGACCTCCATCACCGCGAGCAGCACGTCGAGGCCGATCATGTCGGCCAGCGCCAGCGGCCCGATCGGATGGTTGCAGCCCAGCTTCATGCCGTTGTCGATCTCCTCGGCCGTCGCGAGGCCTTCCTGCAGCGCGAATACCGCCTCGTTGATCATCGGGCACAGGATCCGGTTGACGACGAAGCCCGGGCTGTTCCTGACCACGATCGGCATCTTGCCGAGGTGCCTGGCGAACGCCTCGATGGCCGCGATCGTCGCGTCGGCGGTCTGCAGGCCGCGGATCAGCTCGACCAGCGTCATCAGCGGCACCGGGTTGAAGAAGTGCATGCCCAGGAACTGCGCGGGGCGCCCGGTGGCCGCCGCGAGCCGGGTGATCGAAATCGACGACGTGTTGGACGCGAGCAGCGCCGCCGGCCTGGCGACCGCATCGACCTTGCGCAGGATCTCGAGCTTCAGCGCCTCGCTCTCGGTCGCCGCCTCGATCACGAGGTCGCAGTCCTTGAGCCGCGCGTAGTCGGTGGTGCCGTGGATGCGCGCCAGCGCCCCGTCCTTGGTCGCCGCGGAGATCTTTTCCTTCTTCACCAGCCGGTCGAGGCTGGTGGCGATCGCCGACAGCCCGTGCAGCACCGCCGCCTCGGCGACGTCGACCAGCACGACGTCGATGCCGCCGGCCGCTGCGGACTGGGCGATGCCGTGGCCCATCGTGCCGGCACCGACGACGCCAACCTTAGCAATCGTGTTCATCGCGTTCCCCCCGCGCTCGCGCCTGGAGTTCATTATGCCCCGCGCTGCAGCGCAGCGAAACGGCGCCGACCGGCCGTCGCGGCGGTGCCTGGACCACCTTCGGGCTCACGATCCCGACCCGGCCGCGGGCTCGCCGACGAGGCAGCGGATGACGCGGCGGACGAGGCGCACCGCCGCCTCGGCGTCGAGTTCGGGATTGCGGATGCGCCGCAGCATCAATCCGTCGATCAGCGCCGCGACGATCTCCGCCAGGTCGGCGGCCGCCCCGTCGTCGTGGCCGCGGTCGCGGCGGATCGTGGCGAGGAGGTCGGCGAGGCCCGCGATCGCCTGGGCGTCGGCGGCACGCACGATCCCTGCGACCCGGTCGTTGCGCGAGGCCTCGGCCGCGATCTCGACCTTGAGGGCGGCGGCGTCCGGGTCGACGGCACGGTGGACGCCGTCGGCGACCGCGCCGAGCAGCGCGTCGAGGACGTCCGGCGCCGAGCGCAGCTGGGTCGAGAGGTCGCGGAAGCGCTCGAGGTCCCCGGCGACGATCCCGGCGATGATCGCCTCCTTGTTCTCGAAGTAGTGATAGATATGGCCGACGCTCATGCCGGATGCGGTCGCGATCGCCGCGACGCTGGCGCCGTGGAAACCGTGGCTGCGAAAACAGGCGGCGGCCGCGGCGAGGATCTGCGCCCGGCGGGCCTCGGCACGAGGAACGGCAGCGGGCAGGGTGGTGGTGGCGCACATCGCGGGACTCCCGGGCGGGCGGCGCAGCGACGGAGGTTGCAGCGCAGCAGAGCTCATTATAGAATGAACGTTCATTCTAATCCACTCGGCACCGCCGGTTCCCCCGCCATCCGTCGCACGGCGAGCGGAATCAGGCGGCTCCAGCGAGGCATTCATGCAGATCACCCACCGGTCCCTGTGCCGCCTGATCGCCGCCGTCGGCGGCGCCGCGGTTCTTGCCTCCTGCGGCAGCGAGCAGCCGCCGGCGGGTCCCGGACCCGGCGGCGCGCCGCTTCCCGTCGGCATCGTCACCGCGACCGCCCAGTCGGTGCCGATGGTCACCCAGCTGCCGGGGCGAACCACCCCGTTCCAGATCGCCGAAGTGCGTCCGCAGGTCACCGGCATCGTTGCCAAGCGCGCCTTCGTCGAAGGCAGCGACGTCAAGGCGGGCGCGCCGCTGTACCAGATTGCGCCGGCGACTTACGCCGCGGCGCACGACAGCGCGGTTGCCGGACTCGCCCGGGCCCAGGCGAATCGTGAAGCCGCGCGGGTGAAGGCGTTGCGTCATGCCGATCTCGTCAAGATCGAGGCCGTCAGCAAGCAGGCCTACGACGACGCGCAGGCCGCGCTGCAGCTCGCCGACGCCGAGGTCGCGGTCGCCCGCGCGGCCGTCGACAAGGCGCGCATCGACCTCGACTTCACGCGGGTCACGGCGCCGATCTCGGGCCGCATCGGGCGCTCGACGGTGACGGCGGGCGCGCTGGTCACCGCCAACCAGTCCGCGCCGCTCGCCACCATCCAGCAGCTCGATCCGATCTACGTCGACGTCACCCAGTCCAGCACCGAGATCCTGCGCATCAAGCGCGACCTCGACGCCGGCCGGATCAAGCGGTCGAAGGACGCGACCCTGCCGGTCAAGCTGATCCTCGAGGACGGCTCCGAGTACCCGCTCGCGGGCCGGCTCGAGCTGTCCGAGGCCTCGGTCGACCCGGGCACCGGCAGCGTGACGCTGCGCGCGGTGTTCCCGAATCCGCGACGCGACCTGCTGCCGGGGATGTACGTGCGCGCCCGGCTGACCGAGGGCAGCCGGGAGGGCGCGATCGTCCTGCCGCACGCCGCGGTCAGTCGCGATCCGCGCGGCAACGCGCTGGTGATGGTGGTCGGCGCCGACAACAAGGTCGAGGTGCGCCCGGTCGAGGCGGCGCAGGCGCTGGGCGACACCTGGGTCATCACCAAGGGTGTGGCGGCCGGCGACCGCGTGATCGTCGACAACCTGCAGAAGATCCGCCCGGGCATGCCGGTGCAGCCGGTCGCGGCGGCCGCGCCCGGCGCGGTGCCGGCAGCAGCGTCCGCACCCCCCGCCGCCGGGCCGTCCGCGTCCCCGGCAGCAGCGGCCTCCGCCCCTTCGGCGACTGCGCCCCCCGCCGCCAAGACGGCGACGCCGGGCAAGTAACGAAAGGCCGCCGCCATGCCACGCTTCTTCATCGACCGGCCGATCTTCGCCTGGGTCATCGCGATCGTCATCATGCTGGCCGGCGCGTTGTCGATCATGCGCCTGCCCGTGTCCCAGTACCCGCCGATCGCGCCGCCGGCGATCGTCATCAATGCCTTCTACCCGGGCGCGTCGGCAAAGACGGTCGAGGACTCGGTCACCCAGGTGATCGAGCAGAAGATGACCGGGCTCGACCGCCTGCTGTACATGAGCTCGTCGTCGGACTCCTACGGCCGGGCGTCGGTGACGCTGACCTTC
>DATIUK010000247.1:0-18252 GCA_035466885.1 Casimicrobiaceae bacterium | reverse complement strand
ACCGGCCGCTTCGACCCGGCGCGCCACCGCGCGCTGTGGCCTTCCACCGGCAACTATTGCCGCGGCGGCGTGGCCATCTCGCGCACCGTGGGCTGCCACGGCGTCGCCATCCTGCCCGCGGGCATGAGCGACGAGCGCTTCCACTGGCTCGAGAAGTGGGTCACCTCGCCCCAGGACATCGTGCGCACGCCGGGAACCGAAAGCAACGTGCGCGAGATCTACGAAGCCTGCGAGCTGCTGGCGCAGGACCCGGCCAACGTGGTGCTCAACCAGTTCAGCGAGTTCGCCAATTACCTGGCGCATTACAGCGTCACCGGGCGTGCCTTCGAGCACGTGTTCGGCTCGGTGCAGGCGCAGAGGCCGGACCTGAAGCTGGCCGCCTTCGTGTCCGCCAGCGGCTCGGCCGGCACCCTGGGCGCAGGCGACTGGCTGAAGGAAAAGCTCGGCGCGCAGATCGTCGCGGTCGAAGCCCTCGAGTGCCCGACCATGCTCTACAACGGCTACGGCGAGCACAACATCCAGGGCATCGGCGACAAGCACATCCCGCTCATCCACAACGTCACCAACACCGACGTCGCGGTGGCCGTCTCCGACCACGCCACCGACCAGCTCTTCGTGCTGTTCAACGATCCCGCAGGCCTCGCGCTGCTGAAGGGCCGCGGTGTCAGCGCGGAAGTGCTAGCCGCGCTGCCGCACTTCGGCCTGTCGAGCATCTGCAACATCGTGGCTGCCATCAAGACCGCCAAGACGCTGGGCCTCACCGCCGGCCAGGCGCTGATCACCGTGGCCACCGACGGCGCCGAGCTCTACACGTCTGAATTCGGCAAGGCCAAGACCAAGCACTTCGGCGCCGGCTTCGGCGCCGCGCAGGCGTCCGGCACCTACGCCACGCACATCACGAACGCGAACACCGAGCACGTGCTGCCGCTGACCGAGGTCGAGCGCCGACGCATCTTCAACCTGGGCTACTACACCTGGGTCGAGCAGCGCGGCATCGAGTTGGCCGACTTCGAGGCCCGGCGCGACCAGGGTTTCTGGCGCGGCCTGCACGCCTGGCTGCCGGCCTGGGATGATGAGATCACGGCCTTCAACAAGGCCACCGGCATGAACTGACGGCCTGCCGGGGCGGGCCCGCACGGCCTGCCCCCGCCGCAATCGAGCCGCGAGCGTCCCTTGAGCCGATCCGCCCTCGTCTGCGTGGCCTGCGGCTGGCAGCCAGCCGCCGATGCGCGCTACCCCTTTGCCTGCGCCAACCGTGGCCAGGGCGATGGCGAGCACCTGCTGGAGCACCGCCTGGCCGACGACGCCGTGCTCGACCGCAACGACAGCGCCAACCCCTTCGTCCGCTGGCGCGAGGCGCTGTACGCCTGGCATGCGGCGCGCGCGCGGGGCTGGAGCGATGCCGATTTCGTGAGCCTGGTGCAGCGCCTGGACGATGCCATCGCGCGGGTCGACGGCCACGGCTTTGCCATCACGCCCTTCGGCCCCGCGCCGGTCCTGGGCCGGCAACTGGGCGTGGAGTTGTGGGTGAAGGACGAGACGCACAACGTGGCCGGCTCGCACAAGGCACGCCACCTGATGGGCCTGCTGCTGTACCT
Source organism: Casimicrobiaceae bacterium (assembly GCA_035466885.1). Lineage (GTDB taxonomy): Bacteria > Pseudomonadota > Gammaproteobacteria > Burkholderiales > Casimicrobiaceae > CAIWHR01. Next base: position 16,654 of record DATIUK010000247.1, on the reverse strand, counting down.
GGCGGTGGTCGAAGGCGGCCCGGGGGGCGCGGCAGCGGCGTCCGATGGACAGGCGCCCCTGGCCATTGCCAGTTGCGGCAACGCGGCGCTGGCCGCCGCAGTGCTGGCGCGGGCCGCCTCGCGGGCGCTGCAGGTCTACGTGCCGCCCGATGCCGAAGTTGCCGTGCTCGACCGCCTGGCTGCGCTGGGCGCCAACGTGGTGACCTGCCCGCGCGAACCCGGCGAGCAGGGCGACCCCTGCGTGCGCCACTTCCGCCAGGCCCTGACCCGCGGGGCGCTGCCGTTCTGCTGCCAGGGCAATGAAAACGGCCTGACCATCGACGGCGGGCAGACGCTGGTGCTGGAAACCCTGGGTGCCGGCGCCCCGCCGCTCGACCACCTGGTGGTGCAGGTTGGCGGCGGCGCACTGGCCAGCGCCTGCGTGCAGGCCTATGCCCGCGCGCAGGCCCGGGGGCTGGTGCACCGGGTGCCGCGCGTGCACGTGGTGCAGACCCAAGGTGCGGCGCCGCTGGCCCGCGCCTGGACGCGCGTGCTGCAGCGCATGGCCGACCAGCCCGAATCCGCGGATGCCGCGCTGGCCTACGCCGCCAGCCACCGATCGCAATTCATGTGGCCCTGGGAAGAACCGCCGCACAGCGTGGCCATCGGCATCCTCGACGACGAAACCTACGACTGGCTCGCCGTCCTGCGCGGCGTGGCGGCCACCGGCGGCGGCACCGCGGTGGTCGACGAAGATACCCTCCGCCAAGCCAACCGACTGGTCCACGAAACCACCGCCATCAAACCCAGCCATACCGGCTCGGCCGGCCTGGCCGGGCTGCTGCAACTGCAGCGCCAGGGCGTGGTGGCACCCGGCACGCGCGTGGGCGTGCTCCTCACTGGCGTGCAACGCTGAAGACCCGCCCCCTTGACCCAACCGCCCGCGCCGCCGCAAGCCCACGACAACGGTTGCGGCGCCGGGCCCAAACAGGAAGCTGAAATGAAAAAGATCCAAAGTCTGCTCGCGGAAATCGGCCAACTCAAGTCGGGGCTCTCGGCCAAGGACTTCCTGCTCACGTGGGAGCAGACGCCTGCCGAACTGCGCCAGGTGCTGCTGCTGGCCGACGCCATCAAGCGCATGCGCGCCAGGAACATCGACACGCGGGTGTTCGGCACCGGCCTCGGCATTTCGGTGTTCCGCGACAACTCCACGCGCACGCACTTTTCGTACGCCTCGGCGCTGAACCTGCTGGGTTTGACGCAACAGGACCTGGACGAAGGCAAGTCGCAGATCGCGCACGGCGAAACGGTGCGCGAAACCGCGAACATGATCTCGTTCTGCGCCGAAGCCGTGGGCATCCGCGACGACATGTTCCTGGGTGCGGGCAACGCCTACATGCGGGAGGTCGGCGCGGCGCTGGACGATGGTTTCGCCCAAGGCGTGCTGCCGCAGCGCCCGGCGGTCATCAACCTGCAGTGCGACATCGACCATCCGACGCAAAGCATGGCCGACCTCGCCTGGCTGCAGGAACACTTCGGCAGCCTGGATGAGCTCAAGGGCAAGAAGATCGCCATGACCTGGGCCTATTCGCCCAGCTACGGCAAGCCGCTGTCGGTGCCGCAGGGCATCATCGGGCTGATGACGCGCTTCGGCATGGACGTCACGCTGGCCCATCCCGAGGGCTACGACCTGATCCCGGCGGTGGTGAAGGTGGCCCACAAGAATGCCAAGGCCAGCGGCGGCAACTTCCGGCAGGTGGCCACGATGGACGAGGCCTTCAAGGGCGCCGACATCGTCTACCCGAAGTCCTGGGCGCCCTACAAGGTCATGCAGCAGCGCACCAAACTGCTGCGCGCCGGCGACCACGACGGCCTGAAGGCGCTCGAGAAGTCCTGCCTGACGCAGAACGCGCTGCACCAGCACTGGCACTGCGACGAGGCCATGATGAAGCGCACTGCCAAGGGCCGTGCGCTGTACATGCACTGCCTGCCGGCGGACATCACCGGCGTGTCCTGCGAACGCGGCGAGGTCAGCGCCGCCGTCTTCGACAAGTACCGCATCGAGACCTACAAGGAAGCCGGCTGGAAGCCCTACATCATCGCCGCGATGATCATGGCGCGCCGCTTTGCCGACCCGGCGCAGGTGCTGGCGCAGGTGCTGGCCGACAGCCGCCCGCGCATGCGAGCCCCGGCAGCGGGCAAGTAGGCCGACCGGCCGCGCGGGCGCGAGCCCGCGGACGAAACCCCGGGTCAGCGGCGCCGCCACCGACGCCGCACCCGCCACCGAACCCGACTGGAGCGCGCAATGAGCAGCAAAGAGATACCCTTCGAACAGATCCTGCAGAAGGCCCGGCACTACAAGGCCGACATGACGCGCTTCCTGCGCGACATGATCGCCATTCCCAGCGAAAGCGCCGACGAGAAGAAAGTCGTGCTGCGCATCAAGCAGGAGATGGAGAAGGTCGGCTTCGACAAGGTCGAGATCGACCCCATGGGCAACATCATCGGCACCATCGGCAACGGGCCGCACCTCATCGCGATGGACGCGCACATCGACACCGTCGGCGTGGGCAACATGAAGAACTGGACCTTCGACCCCTACCAGGGCATGGAGGACGACGAGATCATCGGCGGCCGGGGCGCGTCGGACCAGGAAGGCGGCATGGCCTCGATGGTCTACGCCGGCAAGATCATCAAGGACCTGGGCCTGACCGATGCCTACACGCTGCTCGTCACCGGCACGGTGCAGGAAGAGGACTGCGACGGCCTGTGCTGGCAGTATCTGATCGAGCAGGGAAAGATCCGCCCGGAATTTGTCGTCAGCACCGAGCCCACCGATTGCCGGATCTACCGCGGCCACCGCGGCCGCATGGAGATCCGCGTCGACGTGCAGGGCCGGAGCTGCCACGGCTCGGCGCCCGAGCGGGGCGACAACGCGATCTTCAAGATGGCGCCCATCCTCATCGAGCTGCAGGGCCTGGCCAAGAACCTGGGCGACGACGAGTTCCTGGGCAAGGGCACGCTCACCGTGTCGGAGATCTTCTTCACCTCGCCTTCCCGCTGCGCGGTGGCCGACAGCTGCGCCGTGTCCATCGACCGCCGGCTGACCTGGGGCGAGACCTGGGAGCGCGCGCTCGACGAGATCCGCGCCCTGCCGGCCGTGAAGGCGGCAAACGCCGTGGTCTCGATGTATAACTACGATCGGCCGTCCTATACCGGTCTCGTCTACCCCACCGAGTGCTTCTTCCCGACCTGGAAGACGCCCGAAGACCACGTCACCGTGCGCACGCTGGCGCATGCCTACGAAGGCCTGTTCAAGAGCAAGCCGGTGATCGACAAGTGGACCTTCTCCACCAACGGCGTGTCCATCATGGGCCGCCACGGCATCCCGGTGGTCGGCTTCGGCCCCGGCAAGGAGCCCGAGGCGCATGCCCCCAACGAGAAGACCTGGAAGGAGCACCTCGTCACGTGCGCCGCCATGTATGCGGCAGTGCCGGTGACCTACCTCCAGGAGCTGGCCACGCCAGCCTGACGAGATCATGGGCCAGACCATCGTCATCGCCCTGGGCGGCAACGCCCTCGGTGAGAGCCTGGCCGAGCAGATGGCCGCGGTGAAGTCGACATCGCGCTCCATCATCGACCTCCTCGCACAGGGCCACCGCGTCGTCGTCACGCACGGCAACGGGCCGCAGGTCGGCATGATCGACACGGCCTTCGAGGCCGCCGCGATGACCGAGGCGCACACGCCCCACCTGCCGATGTCGGTGTGCGTGGCGCTCTCCCAGGGCTACATCGGCTACGACCTGCAGAACGCGCTGCGCGAGGAACTGCTCGACCGCGGCATGCGGGTGCCGGTCGCGTCGCTGATCACGCAGGTCATCGTCGACGAGCACGACCCCGCCTTCAAGGACCCGGTGAAGCCCATCGGCTCGCACTTCTCGAAGGACCAAGCCGAAGCCATGATGCGCAACGGCTACGTCATGAAGGAAGACGCCGGCCGCGGCTGGCGCCGCGTGGTGGCCTCGCCCCGGCCGCTGGACGTGGTGGAAAAGGAGACCGTGCGCGCCATGGTCGAGGCCGGGCAGCTGGCCATTGCGGTCGGCGGCGGCGGCATCCCGGTGTTCCGGCAGGGCAACCACCTGAAAGGCGCCAGCGCCGTCGTCGACAAGGACCTGGCCAGCGCCAAGCTGGCCGAGCTGATCGACGCCGACCTCCTCATCATCCTCACTGCGGTGGAGCGCGTGGCGCTCCACTTCGGCAAGCCCGAGCAGCGCTGGCTCGACCGCCTGAGCGTGGAGGAAGCCCGCCGCTACATGGGCGAAGGCCACTTCGCCAAGGGGTCGATGCTGCCCAAGGTGCAGGCCGCCGTCGACTTTGCCGCGTCCAGGCCCGGCCGTTCGACGCTGATCACCCTGCTGGCCAAGGCCAGGGACGGCATCGAAGGACGAACGGGAACGCGGATAGGATGACAAGGCACGCAAGGGGCCCCGGCTGATGGCCGGCGGCTCACCGGAGCACGATTCGGCGGAACCGGGTTGCCCAATCGGCGCTCGAAGACGAAGCGGCGCGGCACGACCGGCACCATTGGCTACGAGGAGATCCCTATGAGCGACATCATGCGTCCCGTCCCCTTCGAAGGACTGTTGACGCGAATCTTCGGCGAGTACAAGGCCAGCCGGTCGATCTTCGACATCGCCGAGGCCCAGTTCTATCGCAAGGCCGACGACCGCCTGATCAAGGTGTTCGGCGAAACCTGCGAGACGCCGGTCGGCCCGGCCGCCGGGCCGCACACGCAGCTGGCGCAGAACATCGTCGTCTCGTGGCTGACGGGTGGCCGCTTCATCGAGCTGAAGACGGTGCAGATCATGGACCGCCTGGAGATCGCCAAGCCCTGCATCGACGCCGAGGACGAGTGCTACAACACCGAGTGGTCGACCGAATACACGCTGCCCAAGGCCTTCGATGAATACCTGAAGGCATGGTTTGCACTGCATCTGCTGGAAGAGGTCTTCGACCCGCGGCAGGACGGCGAAGCCAAGTCGTTCAGCTTCAACATGAGCGTGGGCTACGACCTCGAAGGCATCAAACAGCCGCCGATGCAGGAATACATCGACAGCATGGTCGATGCGCGAGGGCATCCCAGGTTCGCGGAGTACGTCCGCACGCTGGAGAGATGGGTCAACGACGACGCCTTCATCCGGGACTTGGGCCTCGGGAGCCGCAAGGCACAGCTGCAGGGTCTGCCCGGCCGCATCGCCTCGAAGATCGCGCGCGGTGTCACGCTGTCGACCATGCACGGCTGCCCGCCGCACGAGATCGAGGCGATCTGCCGGTACATGCTGGAGGAGAAGTCGCTCAACACCTTCGTCAAGCTCAACCCCACGCTGCTGGGCTACGACCGGGTGCGCGAGATCCTCGATGCCTGCGGCTTCGGCTACCTGACGGTCAGGAAGGAGTCCTTCGCCCACGACCTGCCGCTCGCAGAGGCCAAGTCGATGCTGCGTCGCCTGCTCGAGCTCAGCCGGGAGAAGGGGCTCAGTTTCGGCGTCAAGCTGACCAACACGCTGGGCGCGGTCAATGCCAAGGGCGTGCTGCCGGGCGACGAGTTCTACGTGTCGGGCCGCGCCCTGTTCCCGTTGTCGATCAACGTCGCGGCGGTCCTCTCGCGCGAATTCGACGGCGAGTTGCCGGTGTCGTACTCGGGCGGGGCGAGCCTGTTCAACATCAAGGACATCTTCGAGACCGGCATCCGGCCGATCACGATGTGCACCGACCTGTTGAAGCCCGGCGGCTATCTGCGGCTGCTGGAGTGCGCCAGCGAACTGGACCGCTCCGAAGCCTGGCCGATGACGCGGATCGACGTCGCCAGGCTCGAAGCGCTCGCCGCGGGGTCGCTGACGGCGGAGTACACGCAGAAGTCCTGGCGCCCCAAGGACGTCATCGACGCCGGCGGCGCCTTGCCGCTGACCGACTGCTACGTGGCGCCGTGCGTATCGGCCTGCGCCATTCATCAGGACATCCCGGAGTACATCCACCTGCTGGCCGAAGAGCGATATGCCGACGCGCTGGACGTGATCTACCGCAACAATGCCTTGCCGGCGATCACCGGGCACATCTGCGACCACCAGTGCCAGACCAACTGCACGCGGCTGGACTACGACAGCCCGCTCAAGATCCGCGATCTCAAGAAAGTGGCCCTGGAGCGGGGCTGGGCCGAGTACCGCAGCCGCTGGCACAAGCCGGCCGGCACCGGTTCACGGCATCCGGTGGCGGTGATCGGCATGGGCCCGGCCGGCCTGTCGGCCGGCTATTTCCTGGCACGCGCAGGGCACCCCGTCACGCTGTTCGAGCGCGAGGCCCACGCAGGCGGCGTGTGCGGTCACATCGTTCCGCGCTTTCGCCTGCCTGAGGAACTGGTGCGGCACGACATCGACTTCGTCGCCGACCACGGCGTCAAGTTCGAGTACGGATGCGACCCGGCGCTCACCGTCGACGAGCTCAAGGCGCAGGGCTTCGAGTACGTGCTGATCGGCATCGGTGCCGACAAGAGCAGCGGCATCCGGCTCGAAGGCGCCAACGCGCGGGTCGCCAAGTCGCTGGATTTCCTGCGCCGCTGCAACCGCGGCGAGACGCTCGACCTGGGCGCGCACGTCGCGGTGGTCGGCGCCGGCAACACGGCGATGGACTGTGCGCGCGCGGCACTGCGCGTGCCCGGCGTCAAGGACGTGACGGTGATCTACCGGCGCAGCCGCGACGAGGTCCCGGCCTTCCGCGAAGAGTACGACGAGGCCGTCGAGGACGGCGTGAAGTTCCGCTTCCTGACCAACCCCGAACGCTTCGAGGCCGACGGCAGCCTGACCTGTCGCGTGATGGCACTGGGCGCGCCCGACGAGAAGGGCCGCCGCCGCCCGCTGGCCACCGACCAGACCGTCACCCTGAAGATGGACGCGCTGATCACGGCCATCGGCGAGCAGGCCGACGCCGACGTGCTCAGGACGCTGGGCGTGCCGCTGGACGACAAGGGCCTGCCGATCGTCGACCTCGCTACCGGGGAAACCGCACGCAGCGGCGTGTTCCTGATCGGCGACGTGCAGAAGGGGCCGTCGTCGATCGTCTCGGCCATCGGCGACGCGAGGCGCGCGACCGACGAGATCCTGCGGCGCGAGAACCTGAAGAGCCACCACGGCGACAAGTACTGGCTCAACGCAAGCCCGGCCGCGATCGCTGCCCGCAAGGGAGCGGTGGTGGTGAACATCGTCGACAAGGACGAGCTGAAGGCCTTCGTCAAGCAGGAAGGCGAGCGCTGCCTGCAGTGCAACTACGTGTGCGGCAAGTGCGTCGACGTGTGCCCGAACCGGGCCAACATCTCCGTTGCCGTGCCCGGCTTCAAGGACCGCTTCCAGACCCTGCACGTCGACGCGTTCTGCAACGAGTGCGGCAATTGCGCGAGCTTCTGCCCCTGGCAGGGCCGCCCCTACAAGGACAAGGTCACCATCTTCAGCCTGCGGCAGGACTTCGATGCCAGCACCAACGCGGGCTTCCTGGTCGAAGGCTCGGCCGTGCGCGTGCGCCAGGGCGCGAAGGTCTATGACCTGTCCATCGACGGCTCCGGCCGGATCGCCAACGCGCCGCCTGAGCTTGCCGACCTGTGCCGCATCATCCTCCAGGTGCGTGCCCGGCATGGCTACCTGCTGAGCCCGGTCGGGGAGTGAAGGCCATGCTGATCCTGCAGGACGCCACCGCGGTGCAGTTCGAGCCGGCGCAGGTGCAGAGCGGCATCGACATCGCGGTCGAGGGTTCGCTGATCAAGGCCGTGGGCGCCGGGCTGGCCGCGCAGTTTCCGCAGGCCGAGGTCCGGCCGCTGCACGGCCAACTGGTCATGCCGGGCATCGTCTGTTCGCACAACCACTTCTACTCGGGCCTCGCGCGCGGCATCATGGCCAACATCGAGCCGTGCCCGGACTTCATCTCCACGCTGAAGAACCTCTGGTGGCGGCTGGACCGGGCGCTGGACGAGGAGTCGCTCTACTGCAGCGGCCTCGTCTGCTCGCTCGACGCCATCAAGTTCGGCTGCACCGCCGTCATCGATCACCATGCGTCGCCCAACTTCATTGGCGGCTCGCTCGAGACCCTGCGCAGGGGCTTCCTGGAAGCCGGCCTGCGCGGCATCACCTGCTACGAAACCACGCACCGCAACGGCGGGGACGCCGAGCTCAAGGCCGGTGTCGACGAGAACGTGGCCTTCGCCCGGCAGATCGACGCGGCCAAGGCGAAGGGCGACGAACCCTATCTGGTGGAGGCCATGATCGGTGCGCACGCGCCGTTCACGATTCCGCGCCAGGGCATGGAGCTGCTGCGTGAAGCCGTGCAGGCGACGGGGCGCGGCCTGCACATCCACGCGGCCGAGGATCGCTACGACGTTTCCCACGGCCACGATGTCCACGGCCAGGACCTGATCGAACGCCTGGCCTCGCACCAACTCGTCGACGACAAGACCCTGGTCGCCCATGGCTTGTACCTGTCGGACGCCGACATCGAGATCCTCAATGCCCGCGACGCCTTCCTGGTGCACAACCCGCGGTCCAACATGAACAACCAGGTCGGCTACAACGGCAAGCTGGGGGCGGTTCGCAACCTGGCGCTGGGCACCGACGGCATCGGCGCAGACATGTTCGAGGAACTGAAGTTCGCCTTCTTCAAGCACCGCGACGCGGGCGGGCCGCTGTGGCCGGACAGCTTCCTGCGCTTCCTGTGGAACGGCAACCGGATCCTCGAGCGGAACTTCGGCGCGCGCTTCGGTCGGCTGGAGGCCGGCTGCAAGGCCGACCTGACGATCTGCGACTACGACTGCCCGACGCCGCTCGAGGCGCGGAACCTCGCTGGTCACCTCGCCTTCGGCATGGGCTCGAGCGCCGTTGACAGCGTGATGGTCGACGGCAGGCTGGTCTACGAGCATCGGAGCTTCCCCTTCGACGTGGCGCCGATCTACGCCGCTGCGCGCAAGGCCGCGGCGGCGCTGTGGAAGCGCATGGACGAACTGGACCGCGGCGGAGGCTGTCCATGAGTGCGGCCACGCTGATCCGCAACGGCCGCATCGTCACCGCCGGCGACGATTTTCTCGCCGACATCCTGGTCGAGGGCGGCCGCATCGAGGCCATCGCCAGGACCCTGCCCACCGGTTCCGGCATGACTGTGCACGACGCCGCGGGACTCCTGGTGCTGCCCGGTGCGGTGGACGTGCACACGCACCTCGACTCGGCCACGCCCACCGCCAGCACGGTCGACGACTTCGCCGTCGGCACGCGCGCCGCGGCCTTCGGCGGCACCACCACGGTCGTCGACTACTGCACGCCGCCGCCCGGCGCCGGCCTGCTGGCCGGGCTCGACGACTGGCACCGGCGCCGCGCCAACGCCTGCGTCGACGTCGGCGCGCACATGATCGTGCTCGATGCCGGTGCCGCCACGCTGGCCGAGATGAAGACCCTGGTCGAGCGCGAAGGCATCAGCAGCTTCAAGTTCTTCATGGCCTACCCTGGCGCGCTGATGCTCGAGGACGGGGCCCTGTTCGCTGCCCTGCGCGCCGCCGGGGCGCTGGGTGCGCTCTGCTGTGTGCACGCCGAGAACGGGCCGGTCATCCAGCGCCTGGTCGAGGCCGCCCTGGCCCGGGGCGAGACCGCGCCGCGCCACCACGCGTTGACCCGCCCCGCCCTGCTCGAAGGCGAAGCCGCCCAGCGCGCCATCGACCTGGCCACACTGGCCCAGGCGCCGTTGTACGTGGTCCACCTGTCCACTGCGCAAGCCCTGCAGGCGGTGCGGCGGGCGCGGCGGCGCGGCCTGCCGGTGTTTGCCGAGACCTGCCCGCAGTACCTGCTCCTCGACGACTCGGTGTACGAGTCCGCGGGCTTCGAAGGCGCCAAGTACGTGATGTCGCCGCCGATCCGCCCGGCGAGCCACGGACCGCAACTGTGGCGCGGGCTGCAGGCCGGCGACATCCAGACCGTGGCCACCGACCACTGCGCCTTCACCTACGGCGACGAGCCGCACGGCCTGCGCCACTCCAAGCGCCTGGGGCTCACCGCCTTCAACCGGATTCCCAACGGCGCGCCGGGCGTGGAAACGCGGCTTCCGCTGATGCACGACGCCGCGGTGCTGCAGCACGGGCTGTCGCTGCACCGCTTCGTCGACCTGGTGGCCACCGCGCCGGCGCGCCTGTTCGGCCTGTTCCCGCGCAAGGGCACGGTCGCCGTGGGCAGCGATGCCGACCTGGTGCTGTTCGACCCGCAGGAGCGCTGGACGGTGCGCGCATCCGCGCACCACAGCCGGAGCGACTACTCGCTGTTCGAGGGCCGCCCGGTCACCGGCCGCGTGAAGAAGGTGTTCCTGCGCGGGCAGTGCATCGTCGACGGGTCGCAGTGGCTGGGCCACGAAGGCATGGGGCAATACCTGTCGCGCGGCGCCTCCGGCCACAGCTGACGCCTCCGCCCGGGCAGCACCCGCGCACGCCCGGCTCCCGCGCCGGCGCGGCCCGCCGTGTCACTTGGCGACCAGCGGCCTGCCCACGCTCATCGCCCGCGCTGCCGGCGAGTCGCGCATCGGCAACGTCATGCGCCGCACGCCGTCGAAGGCTTCCAGAGCACCCGCCACGGCCGCGGCGGTGGGCACGAGGCCGATCTCGCCGATCCCCTTGGCGCCCATCGGACCTTCGGGCTCGGGTTCCTCGACCAGGATGACCTCCACTTCCGGCATGTCGCGTGCGCGAAGCACGCCGATCTCCTTGAGCTTGAACGTCACCGGCATGCCGTTCTCGCAGCGCAGCTCCTCGGTCAGCGCGTAGCCCAGGCCCATGTGCACGGCGCCTTCGATCTGCCCGGTGGCCAGCGCCGGGTTGAGGACGCGGCCGGCGTCGTGCGCGGCGACGACACGCGCCACGCGCCCCTCGGCATCCAGCACCACCATCTGCGTGGCGTAGCCGAACGAGGTGTGCGTCTTGATCTTGGGCACGTCGGCGCCGAGCGCCGTGGTGTCGTTGATGACGATCTCGCCCTCGTACACGCGGCCGGCCAGCGCCGCCAGCGTGTGCCCTGAGTCGAGGTCGGCCTTGAGCTTGGCGGCGGCGACCAGCACGGCGCGGCCGGCGAGCAGCGTTCCGCGCGAGCCGGTGGTCTGTCCGCAGCCCAGTTCATGGCTGGTGTCGACCTTGGGCACGAAGGTGGACGCCGGCAGCCCGGTGGTCTCCACCGCAAACTGCACCAGGATGGTCATCAGTCCCTGGCCCATTTCGGTGAAGCCGTTGAACAGCGTGACGTGGCCGTCGGTCTCGACCACCAGTCGGGCCTTGCCCCACTCCTGCACGCCGTTGCCGATGCCGCTGTTCTTCACGCCGCAGGCGATGCCCACCGCGCGGCCTTCGCGCACCGCGGCGTCGTAGTGCGGCTTGATGGCCTGCAGCGCCTTGCGGATTCCCACCGACTTCTCCAGCACCTGCCCGGTCGTGAAGGTGTCGCCCACTTCCAGCGCATTGCGCCAGCGCATGTCCCAGCGGTCCAGCCCTGCCTTCTTCGCCAGCATGTCCACGCAGGCTTCCAGCGCGAAGTGCACCTGGTTGACGCCGAAGCCGCGCATCGCGCCGCAGGGCGGGTTGTTGGTGTAGGCGGCCACCGACTCCACGTCCACGTTGGGCACGCGGTAGGCGCCGCAGGAGTGGCCCGCGGCGCGTTCCAGCACCTTGCCGCCCACCGAGGCGTAGGCGCCCGAGTCGCCGATGATGCGCGCCTTCACGGCCGTCAGCCGGCCCTGGGCGTCGCAGCCCACGGTGTAGTCCAGGCGCAGCGCATGGCGCTTGGGGTGCATGCGGATCGACTCTTCGCGACTGAGCGTCAGCTTCACCGGCTTGCCGGTGACGTGCGCCAGCAGCGCCGTCTGCGCCTGCACCGACATGTCTTCCTTGCCGCCGAAGGCGCCGCCGTTGGGCAGCAGCTCGACGAAGACCTGGTCTTCGCGCAGGCCCAGGAAACGCGCCACCTGGCGCCGGTCGTCGAAGATGCCCTGGCCCTGGGAGCGCAGGTGCAGCACGCCGTCGGCGCGCGGTTCGGCCAAGGCGCTTTCGGGCTCCAGGAACAGGTGCTCGATGCGCTGTGTGGTCCAGGTGCCGCCGACCACGTGCGCGCTGGCGGCCAGCGCGGCTGTCGCGTCGCCGCGGCGGATGACGGACTTCTGGAGCAGGTTGGCATGCTGCGGGTTGACGCGCGGCGCGTCCGGGGCCAGCGCGGCCTCCGGGTCCAGCACGGGCGGCAGCAGCTCGTAGGTCACGTCCACCAGCTTGGCGGCTTCACGCGCCGTGTGGCGGTCGTCGGCGGCCACGGCGGCCAGCACGTCGCCCACGCAGCGCACTTCCTCGCCTTCGGCCACCAGGCTCGGCCAGTCGTTGATCAGGAGGCCCACCCAGCGCTCGCCGGGCACGTCGGCCGCGGTGAGCACGGCGCGCACACCGGGCAGGGCCCGGGCGCGCGTGGTGTCGATGCGCAGCACGCGCGCACGCGGGTGCGGCGACAGCGCCAGCGCGCCGTGCAGCATGCCCGGCACCGACAGGTCGCCGACGAAGGGCCGGTCGCCCAGCGCGGTGAGCGCCGCATTCACCCGCGCCAGCGGCTGGCCGACATGGCCGTCGGTGCACGGCGGCGGCATGGGCGCGCCGCGCTTCACGGCGGCGAGCAACTGCACCGCGTCGATGATCTTCACGTAGCCGGTGCAGCGGCAAAGGTGCAGGTCCAGCGCCTGGGCGATGGCCTCGCGCGTGGGAGCGGCTTCACGGTCGGTGATCGCCTTGGCACGGATCGCGATACCGGGAATGCAGAAGCCGCATTGCAGCCCGGCAGTGGCGGCAAAGCAGGCGGCGATCTGTTCGCGCTCGGCCGCCGGCAGGCCGTCCAGCGTGACGATGGTCTTGCCGTTGGCCACCTTGGCGGGCATCGCGCAGGTGGCCTTGGCGTTGCCGTCGACCAGGGCCACGCAGCAACCGCACTGGCCCTGCGGGCTGCAGCCGTCCTTCAGCGAGGTGACGCCGCAGCGCTCGCGCAAGGTGTGCAGGAACCACTCGTCGGAACGTACGTCCACCTGACGGGGTGTGCCGTTGAGTACGAAGTCGATCTTCATGGTGTCTTGTGCGCCCGTGGCTGGTTCGAGTGTGCCTGCAAGCTTAGCGGCGCCATCGGTGAGTGGCAAGGACTCGCTGGACTCGCCGGCGAAGGCTCCACGTCGATGCTCTCGAAGAACATCGAACGCAGCCGGAAACTGTTTCGCGACTCGTTGATCTAGCCCAAGCTCCCCCGAGCCCAGTCTGCTGCACACTCTCACTCTTTTGGGATCGACGTCGCCGGACCTCGGGCACGGGGAATGCCGGGGCGACCCGACCGCAGTCGTCCGGAAGCAGCATCTTTCAAGGAGAGAGAGCGATGTCGAGCGCAGCTTCAGCCAGTGCCGGTTTGCACCCAGTCGACGAAATGCTGCCAACCGGCAGACTCGCAGCGCTGGGCATACAGCACGTGCTCGTGATGTACGCCGGAGCAGTGGCGGTCCCGTTGATCGTCGGACGAGCGCTCAAGCTCTCCCCGCAGCAGGTGTCGATGCTGATCTCGGCCGATCTCTTCTGCTGCGGCCTCGTCACCCTGATCCAGTCCTGGGGCTTGACGCAGTGGTTCGGCATCCGCCTGCCGGTGATGATGGGGGTTACGTTCGCCTCGGTTGCGCCGATGCTCGCGATCGCCGAGACGGCGCAGGGGACCACCGGCGCCCAGCTGATCTTCGGCTCGATCATCGGCGCCGGCATCGTGGGGACGCTGATTGCGCCGCTGGTCAGTCGCATGCTGCGCTACTTCCCGCCGGTGGTCACCGGATCGATCATCGCCATCATCGGCATCAGCCTGATGCGCGTGGGGATCAACTGGATCTTCGGCAACCCGTTCGGACCCACGGCCCCCAAGCTCGTCAGCCCGGAGCAAACGAAGTGGCTGGCCGAGGTCGCGTCGATGGCCAATGCCACGATCACCCCGGCGGCCGGGACGACGCCGCTCGCCGCCGTGGTGCCCCCGGTGCCGAAGGGCCTGTCGCTGGTCGGCACCGTCTCCAACCCCAAGTACGCACCGCTGGTGGGCATCGGCGTGTCCAGCGTGGTGCTGATTTCCATTCTGCTGATCGCGAAGTACGGCAAGGGATTCCTGAAGAACATCTCCGTGCTGCTCGGCATCGTCATCGGCGCCGTCGTCGCGGCTGCACTGGGCATGATGAGCTTCGACAACGTCGGCAAGGCCGCCTGGTTCGATTTCGTCGGTCCCTTCCAGTTCGGCATTCCGATCTTCGACCCGATGCTGATCCTGACGATGTCGCTGGTGATGCTGGTCGTGATGATCGAGTCCACCGGGATGTTCCTGGCGCTCGGGGACATGACCGGCAAGACCATCACCCAGCCGGACCTGTCGCGCGGGCTTCGCACCGACGGCATCGGCACGCTGATCGGCGGCATCTTCAACACCTTCCCGTACACGAGCTTCTCGCAGAACGTCGGCCTGGTCGGCGTCACGGGGATCAAGAGCCGCTTCGTCTGCGTGGCCGCCGGCCTGATCCTGGTCGTCATGGGCTTGCTGCCCAAGATGGCCGCGCTGGTCGAAGCGCTGCCCACCGTCGTGCTGGGCGGCGCAGGGCTGGTGATGTTCGGCATGGTCACGGCCACCGGCATTCGCATCCTTGCGAACGTCGATTTCAAGACCAACCGCAACAACAGTTTCGTCGTCGCCGTGTCGATCGGGCTGGGAATGATTCCCCTGATTGCGCCGAACTTCAAGCAGTGGATGCCCCACGGGCTGCACCCGCTGATCGAATCCGGCATCCTGCTGACGTCGATTTCCGCGGTCGCGCTGAACCTGTTCTTCAACGGCTCCGACGATCGCCGCTCCGAAAGCATCGCTGCGGCGAAGCTCGCGGAGGAGTGAAAAAGCGCCAGGACCCGGGAGTCGATCCACGCGGTCGCGACGCGGCCTTCCGGCCGGCCCCCGCGCGGGGCCGCCGGCAAGGGCAGCAACCATCGGCCGCCAGTGCGCGCCTGACGCCCCGACGGCGCATTGCAGCGTAGCATTCGCCACATGGCAGTCTCGGTTTTCGACCTCTTCAAGATCGGCATCGGCCCCAGCAGCAGCCACACGGTCGGCCCGATGCGCGCGGCGCGGCTGTTCGTGCAGCGCCTGGCGCAGGCGGGACAGCTGCCGCGGGTGGCGCGCCTCACCGCCGATCTCTACGGCTCGCTGGCCGCCACCGGCAAGGGCCATGGCAGCGACAAGGCCGTGCTGCTGGGCCTGGCTGGCCATGAACCCGATCGGGTGAACGTGGACGCCATACCGGCACTGTTGGCGGCCATCCGCGGCGCCCGGCGCCTGAGCCTGGGCGGCTTGCACGAGATCGACTTCGACGAGCGGGCCGACCTGCAACTGCACCGCCGCGAGACGCTGCCGTTGCACGCCAACGGCATGCGCTTCACGGCTCTCGACGCGGCGGGTGCCGAGATCAACCACCGCGTCTACTACTCCGTCGGCGGCGGCTTCGTGATCAGCGACGAAGCCGCGGTCGACGGCAGCCGCCGCACCGCCATCGCACCCGACACCACCGTCCTGCCGCACCCCTTCCACAGCGGGGCGGAGCTGCTGCAGCGCACGCGCGAGCTGGGTACCGGCATTGCCGGCGTGATGCGGCGCAATGAACGGCACTGGCGCAGCGACGCCGAGATCGACGCCGGCCTCTTGGCCATCTGGCAGGTCATGCAGGCCTGCGTGGTCCGCGGCTGCAGCACCGGAGGCACCCTGCCCGGCGGCTTCAAGGTGCGCCGCCGCGCCAAGGCCTTGCGCGACGCCCTGACCGCCCACCCCGAACACGCGCTGCGCGACCCGCTGCAGGTGCTGGACTGGGTCAATCTCTACGCGCTGGCCGTCAACGAGGAGAACGCCGCCGGCGGGCGCGTGGTGACTGCGCCGACCAACGGTGCCGCGGGCATCGTGCCGGCCGTGCTGCACTACTACAGCCGCTTCGTGCCCGGCGCGACGGACGCGGGCGTCATCGATTTCCTGCTCACCGCCGGCGCCATCGGCCTGCTCTACAAGGAAAACGCCAGCATCAGCGGCGCCGAAGTGGGCTGCCAGGGCGAAGTGGGCGTGGCCTGCAGCATGGCTGCCGGCGCGCTGTGCGCGGTGATGGGCGGCACGCCCGAGCAGGCGGAGAACGCCGCCGAGATCGGCATGGAGCACCACCTGGGCCTGACCTGCGACCCGGTGGGCGGGCTGGTGCAGATCCCCTGCATCGAACGCAACGCCATCGCCGCGGTCAAGGCCATCAATGCCGCCCGCATGGCTTTGCGCGGCGACGGCACGCACTTCGTGAGCCTGGACCAGGTCATCAAGACGATGCGCGAAACCGGCGCCGACATGATGACCAAGTACAAGGAGACGGCGCGAGGTGGCCTGGCGGTGAACATCGTGGAGTGCTAGCTGGATGGTCAGCACACCGCGCACGGCCGCCGGCACCCGCGCAGAAGCACGACGACCCGCGCGCGGAGCTGCCCGTGTTGCCGGACGTCCACGCTTGACCCGCCCCACCGACCCGACCAAAATCGGGCACGCGCTCTTGAATTGCCCAT
>DATIUK010000246.1:0-3912 GCA_035466885.1 Casimicrobiaceae bacterium | reverse complement strand
CTGGCGCCGCAGCGGCGGGGGCCGCGGCCGCCGCACCCGCGGCTTCCAGCAGCAGCACCACCGTGCCCTCGTTCACCACGTCGCCGACCTTGAGCTTGAGATCCTTGACGACACCGGCGGCCGACGACGGGATCTCCATCGACGCCTTGTCGCTTTCGACGGTGACCAGGCTCTGCTCGGCCTTGATGCTGTCGCCGGGCTTGACCAGCACCTCGATGACCGCGACGTCCTTGAAGTCGCCGATGTCGGGAACCTTGACTTCGATCGTGCTCATGGCGGCCTCGGTGAGAGTTAGAGCATCACGCGCCGCATGTCGGCGAGCAGCGAGCCGAGATAGGCGGTGAAGCGCGCGGCCGACGCGCCGTCGATCACGCGGTGGTCGTACGACAGCGACAGCGGGACCATCAGCCGCGGCACGAACGCCTTGCCGTCCCAGACCGGCTTCAGCGTGCTCTTCGACACGCCCAGGATCGCGACCTCGGGCGCGTTGATGATCGGCGTGAACGCGGTGCCGCCGATGCCGCCCAGCGACGAGATCGTGAAGCAGCCGCCCTGCATGTCGGCCGGGCCGAGCTTGCCCTCGCGCGCCTTGGCGGAGAGCTCGCCCATCTCCTTCGCGATCTGCAGCACGCCCTTCTGGTCGGCGTTCTTCAGCACCGGGACGACCAGGCCGTTCGGCGTGTCGGCGGCGAAGCCGATGTGGAAGTACCGCTTCTGCACCAGGCTGTCGCCGTCGATCGACGCGTTGAAGTCGGGGAAACGCGCGAGCGCCGCGACGCTCGCCTTGATCAGGAACGCTAGCATCGTGAGCTTGGTGCCGGACTTCTCGTTCTCCTTGTTCTGCGCGACGCGGAACGCCTCGAGGTCGGTGATGTCGGCCTCGTCGAACTGCGTGACGTGCGGGATCATCACCCAGTTGCGGGCGAGATTCGCGCCGGAGATCTTCCTGATCCGCGACAGCGGCCGTGGCTCGACCGGGCCGAACTTCGCGAAGTCTACGGTGGGCCAGGGCAGGAGGTTGAGCGAGCCGCCGCCGGTGACCGCGCCGCCGGCGGAAGCCGCCGCGCCGCTCATCACCTCCTTGACGAACCCCTGGACGTCCTCCTCGAGGATGCGGCCCTTGGGTCCGGTGCCCCTGACCCGCGCAAGATCGACGCCGAGTGTGCGCGCGAACTTCCGCACCGAGGGCGACGCGTGCGCAGCCTTGAACGCCGCGGGGTCCGGGGCGTTTGCCGCCGCGGCGACAGGGGCCACTGCGGGAGCGGGCGCGGCCGAAGCGGGCGCCGGTGGCGGTGCGGCGATGGCGGTTGTGGCAGCCGGAGCGCTCGCGGCCGGCGCCGCGGAGGCTGCCGCCTTCGGTGCGCCGGCGGCAGCGGACTCGAGGGTGAGGATCACCACGCCTTCAGCCACCTTGTCGCCGAGCTTGACCCTGAGATCGCGCACGGTGCCGGCGGCGGGCGAGGGCACCTCCATCGTCGCCTTGTCGGACTCCAGCGTGACCAGCGGGTCGTCGGCCTTGACGACGTCGCCCGGCTTGACGAGGACCTCGATGACCGGGACGTCCTTGAAGTCGCCGATGTCGGGAACCTTGACTTCGATCGTGCTCATGTCGATGCCTCTCCTACACGGTCCACGGCGCCGGCTTCGCCGGATCGATGCCGTACTTGGCGATCGCCTCGGCGACCTTCGCCGGGGGAATCGCGCCGTCGTCGGCGAGCGCCTTCAGCGCGGCGACCGCGACGTAGCGTCGATCCACCTCGAAGAAGCCGCGCAGCTTCTCGCGAGTGTCCGAGCGGCCGAAGCCGTCGGTGCCCAGCACCGTGTAGCGGCGGGGCACGTAGGCGCGGATCTGCTCGGCGTAGGCGCGGATGTAGTCGGTCGCCGCGACCACCGGGCCCCGGTACTCGGCGAGGCAGGCCTCGACGTGCGAGCGCACCGGCTTCGCGGTGGGATTGAGGAGATTCGTGCGCGCCGCGGCCATGCCGTCGCGGCCGAGTTCGGTGAACGACGGGCAACCCCAGAGGTCGGCCTCGACGCCCCAGTCATCGCGCAGGAGGTCGGCGGCGGCGATCACTTCGCGGAAGATCGTGCCCGAGCCCAGCAGCTGCACGCGCGGCGCCTTCGCGTTCGCGGCGCCGGTGCGGAACAGGTACATGCCCTTGAGGATCGGTCCGGCGGCGCCCTCGGGCATCGCCGGCTGCCGGTAGTTCTCGTTCATCACCGTGAGGTAGTAGTAGACGTCCTCCTGGTCGGTGACCATGCGCCGGAGGCCGTCCTGGATGATCACCGCCACCTCGTAGCCGAACGTCGGGTCGTACGACCGGCAGTTGGGGATCGTCGCCGCGAAGAGGTGCGAGTGCCCGTCCTCGTGCTGGAGGCCCTCGCCGTTCAGCGTCGTGCGTCCGGCGGTGCCGCCCAGCAGGAAGCCGCGCGAGCGCATGTCGCCCGCCGCCCAGGCGAGGTCGCCGACGCGCTGGAAGCCGAACATCGAGTAGAAGATGAAGAAGGGGATCATCGGCACGCCGTGCGTCGAGTACGACGTCGCCGCGGCGATCCAGTCGCACATCCCGCCGGCCTCGTTGATGCCTTCCTGCAGGATCTGCCCGCCCTTGTCCTCCTTGTAGAACATCAGCTGGTCGGCGTCCTGCGGGGTGTAGAGCTGGCCCTGCTGGTTCCAGATGCCGAGCTGGCGGAACATGCCCTCCATCCCGAAGGTCCGCGACTCGTCCGGGACGATCGGCACGACGTGGCGCCCGATGTGCTTGTCGCGGACCAGCAGCTGCAGGATCTGCACGAACGCCATGGTGGTCGAGATCTCGCGGTCCTCGCTGCTCTTCAGCAGCCGGTCGAACGTGGACAGCTCGGGCACCGGCATCGAGGCGGCCTTGCTGCGCCGCGCCGGCAGGTAGCCGCCCAGCGCCATCCGCCGCTCGCGCATGTACTCGAGCTCCTTCGAGCCCTCCTCGAAGGTGAGGTAAGGCACTTCCTCGAGCTGGTCGTCGGGCACCGGCAGGGTGAAGCGGTCGCGGAAGCGGCGGATCGACTCCAGCGACATCTTCTTCTGCTGGTGGGTGATGTTCTGCGCCTCGCCCGACGAGCCCATCCCGTAGCCCTTGATCGTCTTGGCGAGGATGACCGTCGGCTGGCCCTTGTGCCGCACCGCCGCGTCGTAGGCGGCGTAGACCTTGAACGGGTCGTGGCCGCCGCGGTTCAGGTTCCAGATGTCGTCGTCGGACCAGTCGGCGACCAGGTCCTTCAACTCCGGCGAGTCGAAGAAGTGCTCGCGCACGTAGGCGCCGTCCTTGGACTTGAAGGTCTGGTACTCGCCGTCGACGAACTTCATCATCCGGCGCATCAGGATGCCCTTCTTGTCGCGGGCGAACAGCGGGTCCCAGTGCCGGCCCCAGATCACCTTGATCACGTTCCAGCCGGCGCCGCGGAAGTCGCTCTCGAGCTCCTGGATGATCTTGCCGTTGCCGCGCACCGGGCCGTCGAGGCGCTGAAGGTTGCAGTTGACGACGAACACGAGGTTGTCGAGGTTCTCGCGCGCGGCCATGCCGATCGCGCCCATCGACTCGGGCTCGTCCATCTCGCCGTCGCCCATGAACGCCCACACCTTGCGGCCCTCGGTCTGCGCGAGGTCGCGGTCCTGCAGGTACTTCATGAACCGCGCCTGGTAGATCGCCATCAGCGGGCCGAGCCCCATCGACACCGTCGGGAACTGCCAGAAGTCGGGCATCAGCCACGGGTGCGGGTACGACGAGATGCCCTTGCCGTCGACTTCCTGGCGGAAGCTGTCCATCTGCTGCGCGGTGAGCCGGCCCAGCATGAAGGCGCGCGCGTACACGCCGGGCGCGGAGTGGCCCTGGACGAACACGAGGTCGCCGCCCTCTTCGGCCGACGGCGCCTTCC
>DATIUK010000245.1:0-10783 GCA_035466885.1 Casimicrobiaceae bacterium | reverse complement strand
CGTAGAAGTCACCGACCTGCTGCGCCGGCGATCCCTGGGGCGCCGCGCCACTCGTTCGCGCCGCCTGCTGCAACAGGTCGCGCAGCTGGTCCTGCACGGTCTCCTTCATCACGAGGTCGCTGGAGATCTCAAGCTGATCAGCGGGAATGGTCGCCGCGTCAAGCCAGCGCCCGCCCGCATAGCGCCGGAAGTCCTGCCGCGGATCGGCAGTGGTGTCCATCTTCGATGGCGAGAAGCCGAGCGGAAAGCCGAAGTTTCGGGCGGCCGCTGCTGGTGGTGCCGCGTCGGCCGACTTGGAGGGAACCGAGCATCCTGGCAGCAGCAGTGTGGCGGAAGCCGCAAGCGCTGCGCCGAAAAGCAGGCGGGTCGGGACGGAACGATGCATCTGCGAAGTCCTGAAGTTCGGGGTCCAGTGCATGGGGCGGCCTCGGCGCCGGAGTCGCGCCGCCTGCCGCGCGCCGGAGGGTACGGCGAAAGCTTTCCGCCCGGGCGACCGGCGGCAGAAGCCGCGCAGCCGCCGCGGGCCTCGGGCGGAGCGCCTAGTAGCCGCTCCAGTTCGGGGTGCTGCGGTACGGGTAGTTGCCCGAGATCCGGCGTCCGGACGAGATGGCATGGTTTTGCCCGCCGGGCAGGCTGGGATAGTCGCCCGGGCCGTAGGTGTGGCAGTCGCCCTGGAAGTTGGCGTCGGTGCAGAACAGCCAATAGCCGGATTCGACGCGCAGCGAGCGTGCCTTGTCGTTGAACCCGGCGCGGTCGAGGTTGCTGGCGCCGCCGGAGTTCACCACGAACGCCTCGCCGGACAGGTTGTAGCCCGAGAACAGCACCGCGCGCGACCCCGAGCCCCAGTTCCCGCCCTGGTAGTTGTTGCCATTGTAGGTATAGCGGTTGTTGTAGCCGCTGTCGCTGTTGTACGAATGGTTGCCGCTCCAGCCGCCGCCGCCGTCCGGCGTCCAGCCAAGCTCGCGGACCGACGACACCCTGTCGTTCATGCCCATGGCGCGCAGCGACGAGTACTCTCCAGGACCCAGCGTCACGCAGCTGCCACGGAAGTACGCGTCGTCGCACAGCTGCCACCGGCCGCCTCGCACGGCGACCGACGAGGCCCTGTCGTTGAACCCGCTGTCGTTCAGGTTGGACACGCTGTAGGAGGCGCGAAAGTTCCGCCCGTTGAAGTTGTCGTTCTCGTACAGGACGATCTGGGCACTTGCCGCGAACGCGTGCGCGGCGACGATCCCGACCGCGGCGGTCTCAAGCCATTTGAACATTTCGTTTCTCCATCAGAGATCTGGCGTGGCACGCACCAGGAAGGGTTGCAGGGGGACGTTCGGCGCTCCGTCGTGGCCATCGACCTCTGCCTGCGCGATCGACTTCGTGCTGACGACGCTGCGGAACGCAGGACACGGTTCGTTCACCCGCCCGGCGACGCACGGGGAGGCGGTAAGATAGCAGCCGATCCCGCCCCGTCACTATCCGAAAACCGAGCAGTCCTGCCGGCGGACCCTGGACAATTGCAAATGACCGACGTTTTCAGCCCGCCGCCGCCGCACGCCGCCCGGTTCCGGTCTGACGACCTCGACGAAATCCACGCGTTCATCGCAGCATACGACGGCAGTCACCGCCGAGCAGCGCTGGGCCCCGGACCGCTGGGCTACTCGATGCACTCCGCTCGCTGCGGCGACGTCGATCTCGGCTGGGGACGCACCCGCACCCGCCAGAGTGTCCGCGGCGTTCCGCAAAGCGCGATCCTGCAGGTGCCGCTCGGCCGGAGGCACGTCTACGCCACGAGCGGCAGGACGCTGGAAGCGCGGCCCGACACTGCCGTGCTCCTCGCTCCAGGGCAGGAATACACGCTCTACTTCGAGCCCGACGATGGCCTCGTCGTCCTGCGCATCCCGGGTTCGGCGCTCGCGGGCGAGCTCGTCGAGCGCGACCCGGCCGCAGCACGGGCAAGCCGGGAGGGGCGCGAAATCCCGCTGACGGGGGAGCGGCTGAGCGAGCTCGCCGCCATGCACCGGGCTTTGGCCGAGGCTACGAAGCCGCTGCCCGAGGACGCTTCCGCGCCGCGCGCCGACCAGTTGGCATCGCGCCTGTGCAGCTGGCTGGCGGACCAGATCCTCGGGACCCGCCCATCGTGCTCGACGCCCGCACTGGGGATCCGGCGCGTCCGCAGGGTCGAGGGGTGGATCGAGGCCCATCTCGCGGACCCGATCACGCTCGGTCGCCTGTGCGCCGTGGCCGGTGTCGGCGACCGCCACCTCGAGTCCGCATTCCGGGCGCATCGCGGCCAGACGCCGCTGCAGTTCGTGCTGGGCCGACGGCTGGCGTGGGTGCGGCGGAACCTTCTCGAATCCAGGCCGGGCGATTCGGTCACGAAATTCGCGCACGATGCCGGATTCGTCCACCTCGGCCGGTTTGCGGCCCGTTATCGGAGTGCCTACGGCGAGTCGCCTTCGGCCACGCTGCGGCGCAGCCTGAATCGCTTCTGAAGCACCGGCGTGCCCGGACCTGGGCCTGCCGGCGTCGCCGAGCAATCGGCCGGCCCCGTGGCCGCGGGATCAGGGGTCGAAGTGCAGCGCTTCGTCCGCCGCGGACAGCTCCGGCGCCGCCGCGCGCGCTTCGCTGACCAGCGCGGGGATGAGTCCGGGCAGCACGCCGACCAGACGCCGCGCGCCGTTGAACCGCGTCTGCCAGTAACGCTTGTCCAGCGTCGTCACCTCGACCTCGCGGCCGGTGCGCGGGGCGTGGATGAACTGGTTGTCGCCGAGATAGATCCCGACGTGGGAGAACGCGAAACGCCGCGTGTTGAAAAAGACGAGGTCGCCGGGCTTCAGGTCGGCGATGGGAACGGAGGCGCCGACGCCGCTCATTGCCTTGGCCGTGCGGGGGAGGTCGACGCCGGTGACCTGCTGGAACACGTACCGGACGAGCCCGCTGCAATCGAGGCCGGACTCGGGCGTGTTGCCGCCGAACTTGTAGTTGACCCCGAGGAGGCCGAGTGCGTACGTCGACAGCGACTGCGCCGTATGCCACGCCGAACTGGCGGCGTCCTTGACGACTCCGCCGGCAGTGTCGACGAATCCCCGGGGGGGGGATTCCTGCGCGCGCAGGCTGCCGGCACCGGCAACCGCGCCGGCGGCGAAGAGCGCGACAATCACCCGCCGCAGGTATCTGCGTTTTCCCGACATCCGGCAATTGTCGTCGATTGAGCCGACGAGGGCAAATCGGCTATACCCGACTGCGCCGCTTGGGTTTGGCCGACGGACGCACCGGGCGCGCGTCGGCGCGCAGCCGGCGAACCTCCTTGGGGTCGACGAGCAGCGCGCGGGTGATGTCGACCCGGTTGCCGTCGGCCAGTGCCGTCGTCAGCCGAGCCCGCCGCCCGTCGACTGAGAACCCCAGTCGCGGCAGGTCGAGGGCGTAGGCTTCGACGAGGCCGGAGTGCCGCAGCGCGTCGGCAACGGTCGCCGCCGCCGGCAGCTCGACGTCGACGACGTCCTGCACGGCGGGCGTCGCCCAGACAACGGTGACGGCGATCGCGGTCACTGGACTGCCTTCGTGCTGCGCGCACCGGTATTCGGCCTTGGGGCGGCCCGGCGTCTCATCCGCGCTCCGGGTGCAGCGCCTCTGCCCGACGCACGAACGCGTCGATGAAGGTGTCGGCGATGTGGCTGAAGACGGGGCCGACGACCCGCTCGAGCAGGTGGGTCGCGAACTCGTAGGCGAGCTCGAACTCGATCTTGCAGGCGTCCGGCGCGAGGGCGACGAAGCGCCACTCGCCGTGCAAATGGCGAAATGGCCCGTCGCGCAGCGTCACGACGATCGACTCGCCGGCGCGGTTGGCGTTGTCGGTCGTGAAGTGCGCGCGCACGCCGTGGTAGTCGATGTCGATGCGCGCCGTCTTGCCTCCGGCATGCGACTCGAGCACGTGCGCACCGCCGCACCAGGGCAGGAACCGGGGGTAGTGCTCGACATCGTCGACCAGCGCGAACATCTCGTCCGCACCGAACGGAACCAGCACCGATTTCCGGACGCGCTGCATCGGGTTGCTAGAATGGGTCGTTTGAGGGGATCCGGCGCCGCCAGCAGCGGGCGCCCGTGCCGCACGCCATGAGCATCGTCGCCAATCGAAAAGCCTATCACGACTACTTCATCGAGGAGAAACTCGAGGCCGGCCTGTCGCTGCAGGGCTGGGAGGTGAAGGCGATCCGCGCCGGACGGGCGCAGCTCAAGGAAGCCTACGTGATCGTCAAGGGCGGCGAGATCCTTCTCATCGGCGCGCACATCACGCCGCTGTCGACGGCGTCGACCCATGTCCAGGCCGATCCGGTCCGCACCCGCCGCCTGCTGCTGCACCGGAACGAGATCAACCGGCTGGTGGGGCAGGTCGAGCGCGCCGGCTACACGCTGATGCCGCTCGACCTCCATTACAGCAAGGGACGGATCAAGCTCGAGATCGGCCTCGCCAAGGGCAAGAAGCAGTACGACAAGCGGGCGACGGTGCGCGAGCGCGAGTGGAACCGCGAGCAGCAGCGCCTCCTGCGGCAGCACAGCTCGCGCTAGGGCGGCCGCGTTCCGCCCTCGCGATTCAATCCCGCTCCCGGCATTGCCCCGCCAGGCTCCGCGCCGCGGCGCAACCGCTCCGCACCGCGGCTTCGAGCGTCGCCGGCAGCTCCGGATCGGTGTAGTCGCCGGCGACGTGCAGTCCGGGGGCGAGCGCTGCGCTCGCGGGGCGGGGGAGCGCCGGCACGCACGCGAAGGTCGCGCGCCGCTCGGTGATGACGCGGGACCACGCCACGGCTGGAAAGCCGGGTGCGAGCCGCCGCAGCTGCGCTTCGACGGCGCGTGCCAACTCGTCCTGGGCGAGTCGCTCGTGGCTGCCGTGCGCGCTGATGACGATCGCCAGCAAGGCCGCGACGTTCGCCGGGGTCGCGCTCGCCGGATCGAGGCGGCGCGCGAACAGCCACTGCCCCGGCCGGTCGTCGAGACGCAGCATCGGCGCGGCGAGGGGCACCGGCCGGTCGCAGCCCAGGTAGACCGTCGAGATCGGTTCGTAGACGTAGCCGGCGACGATCGACTGCAGCGAGCGGCAGGGACCCAGCGCCGCGACGTCCGGCCCGAGCGTGCCGTCGAGCTGGTGCGGGGCCACGGCAATGACCGCGCCGTCGAATGCGAACGCCTCGGCGCCCGCCGCCACGGCGACGCGGCCGGCTGCCGTCGCGACGACGCGCGCGGAGACGCCCAGTCGCAGCGTTCCGCCGCGGGCGACCACCTCCCGCAGCGCGGGCTCCGGCAGCAGCGCGGTGAGGTCGGTTGCCGGAATGACGAAATCGCTGTCGGCGCGGGAGCCGGCGAGCGTGCGCGCGAGCACGTTGGCGAAGACCCGCGCCGACGCCTCCTCGGGCAGCGTGTTGAGCGCGGCCACGCACAGCGGCGCGACCACGCCGGCGAAGGCGTCGCGCGGGAGTCCGCGGAACCACTCGGCGACACTCGCCCGTTCCGGAATCGAGCCGCCGCCGCGGCGCGCCCGCAGGAAGCTCGCGGCGAGCGCCGCCCGCGACCCGAGCGGCAGCCCCCGCGCCGTCGCCAATGCCGCGGCGAGGTGCAGCGGTGCCGGGACACGCCACGCGGCGAGGCGCACCGCGCCCGCGAAGCGACCCCAGGGGGCGAGCGTCAGCGGCAGCCGCGCATACGCCGCTGCCGCGTCCGGCGCGCTACCGCGGCAGCTGTCGATCAGGCGCAGGCACTCGTGATAGGCACCGACCAGGAGGTGCTGCCCGTTGTCGAGGGCCATGCCGTCGACGACGACGCGGCGGGCGCGGCCGCCGGGAACGCGGGCCGCCTCGAAGACGGTGACGGCGAAGCCCTGTCGGGCGAGTTCCAGCGCTGCGGTGCAGCCGGCCCAGCCGGCGCCGATGACCGCCGCGCGCCGCCCGGGGGCCGGCGCCGGGGCCGCGCGCGCGCTCAAGGCCGGCGCGAGGTCTTCCACGCGATCCACAGCTTGCGCAGCGGCGTGAGCGCGATGCGCTGGTCGAGCACCGCGAAGCGCTCGCGCTCGATCTCCTCCAGCAGCGACCGGTAGATCGCCGCCATGATGAGCCCCGGTCGCTGCGCCGCCCGGTCGACCGCCGGCAGCTGCTCGAGGGCGCGCGCGTACCAGGTCCGGGCGCGAGCGACCTGCTCGGCCATCATCGCCCGGAACTCAGCGCTCTCGGTGCGCTGCAGCAGCGCCGACGCAGTGACCCCGTGTCGCGCGAGGTCCGCCTGCGGCAGGTAGACGCGGCCGCGACGGGCGTCCTCGCCGACGTCGCGGATGATGTTGGTGAGCTGGAAGGCGATGCCAAGGTCCCGCGCATAGCCGCGCGTGGCCGGCTGGCTGTAACCGAAGATCTCCGCGGAGAGGAGGCCGACGACGCCCGCGACGCGATGGCAATAGGTTTCGAGGTCGGCGAAGTCGAGGTAGCGCGCGCGCTCGAGGTCCATCGCCATGCCGTCGATCACCGCCTGCAAGTGCTCCTGCGGCAGGCCGTAGGCCGCCACCACCGGCACCAGCGCCCGGGCCACCGGGTGCTGCGGCGTGCCGGCGTACGCGGCGACGATCTCGGCGCGCCACCACGCGAGCTTGCTGCGCGCGACGCCCGGGTCGGTGACCTCGTCGACGACGTCGTCGACTTCGCGGCAGAACGCGTACAGCGCCGTGATCGCGCGTCGCCTTTCGGGCGGCAGGAACAGGAAGCTGTAGTAGAAGCTCGAGCCGCTCTTCGCGGCGCGCTGCTGGCAGTACTCGTCGGGGGTCATGTCGACGTGGCGGCGCGCAGGTGGCGCGGCCGCGGAAGGAGGGCGTCGCGGGCGACGGCGAGCCAGCCCAAGCCCCCGATCCGCGGCCGATGACGGAAGACGTCGCCGCGGACTGCCGCGATGCCGTCGAGGATGCGGTGCCCGCCCGCCAGCACGCCGGAGAGTTCCAGACCGAGCCGCCAGCCGACGGCGCGCGTCAGCGGCCGGCCGGACTCGAGCAGGCGCCGGGCGCGCGTCACCTCGAAGTCCATCAGCGCCTGCCACGGCGCCCCGCAGCGTCCGGCGCCGATGTCGTCCTCGGTCACGCCGTAGTGCAGGAGGTCCTCGCCCGGCAGGTAGACGCGTCCGCGCTGCCAGTCCGCCGCCACGTCCTGCCAGAAGTTGACGAGCTGCAGCGCGCTGCAGATCGCGTCGCTCCACGCGCAGTTCGCCGGCGTGTGCGCCCCGTAGAGGTGCAGCAGCAGGCGCCCGACCGGATTGGCCGAGCGTCGGCAGTAATCCTGCAGCGCGACGTAGTCGGCGTAGCGGGTGATCGTGACGTCCTGGCGAAACGCGGACAAGAGGTCGCGGAAGGGGCCGAGCGGCAGGTCGTGGCGGGCGATGGCCCCCGCCAGGTCCGGGAACGGCGGGTCGGGCGGAATCATCCGCTCGCCGATCGCGTCGATCGCGCGTTCGTAGCGCCGCAGCGCCGCCAGGCGCTCCGCGGCAGGCAGGTCACCCTCGTCGGCGAGGTCGTCGGCGCTGCGGGCGAAGCGATAGATCGCCACCACTGCCGGACGCAGTGACCTGGGGACCAGCGCCGAGGCGACCGGAAAATTCTCGTAATGGGCGACGGACACGCGATGCGGCGACGATTGCGGCGATAAGTGAACGTTTGGACAGACGCCGACCCCGCGGGCGGAAGGCCCCGCGCTGGCAGGGAAGGCATCGTTCGGCTATACTCGCCCGTTCGGCGAAAGCGGCTGCGAGAGTGGCGGAATTGGTAGACGCACTGGATTTAGGTTCCAGCGGGGCAGCCCGTGGGGGTTCGAGTCCCCCCTTTCGCACCATCCGGCAACACTAGCAAGGATTCGAAGGTCATGCAAACCAGTCTTGAAACCCTGGGCCAGCTCGAACGCAGGCTGAACGTCGCCGTCCCGCTTGCCGACATCGAGGCCGAGGTCGCGAAACGCCTCGCTCGCCTGGCGAAGAACGTCAAGATCGCCGGGTTCCGGCCCGGCAAGGTGCCGATGAAGATGGTCGCCCAGCAGTACGGGCCGCAGGTGCGCTCCGAGGTCATCTCCGATACCGTCCAGGCGAGCTTCTCCGACGCCGTCCGCGAGCAGCAGCTGCGCGTCGCCGGCTACCCGCGGATCGAGCCCAGGGCCGACGCCAAGGCCGCCGACCAGCTCGAGTTCTCGGCGATCTTCGAGGTCTATCCGGAGATCAAGCTCGGCGACCTCTCCGAGGTCACGATCGAGCGCCCCCTTGCCGACGTGGGCCCCGAGGACGTCGCCAGCACGATCGAGGCGCTGCGCAAGCAGCGTGTCCGCTACGAGGCGATCGACCGCCCGGCTGCCGCCGGCGACCGCGTGATCGTCGACTTCACCGGGCGCATCGACGGCGTCGAGTTCCCGGGCGGGCAGGCGAAGGACTTCCCGATCACGCTGGGCGAGGGCCGGATGCTGCCCGAGTTCGACGCCGTCCTGACCGGCGTGCGGACCGGCGACACGCGTGCTTTTCCGCTGACCTTCCCGGCCGACTACCACGGCAAGGAAGTCGCCGGGAAGACCGCGAGCTTCGACCTGACCGTGAAGTCGGTTGCGGCGGCGCACCTGCCGACCGTCGACGCCGAGTTCGCGCGGACCTTCGGCGTGGCGAGCGGCCGGATCGAGGACCTCGAGTCCGAGATCGAGGCCAACCTGCGCCTCGAGTTGAAGCGCAAGATCGAGGCGAAGGTCAAGGAGCAGGCGCTCGCGGCGCTGCGCTCGAAGGCGGAACTCGCGCTGCCGCGTTCGCTGGTCGAGCAGGAGGCGCAGAGCATGGCGCAGCGCATGGCCGCGGACCTGAAACAGCAGGGGATGAAGGAGGAGGACGTCAAGCTCACCCCCGAGATGTTCCGCGCCGGCGCCGAGAACCGCGTGGCACTGGGCCTGGTGCTGGGCGAGCTCGTCCGGCGGCACGGGCTGCAGGCGAAGCCCGAGCAGGTCAAGGCGCTGGTGCAGGATGCCGCGCAGACCTACGAGCAGCCGGAGGCGGTCGTTCGCTGGCACTACGAGAATCCCGAGCGGCTCGCCGACTTCGAGTCGCTCGCCGTCGAACGCAACGTCGTCGACTGGGTGCTGGGGCAGGCCCGGGTCGAGGACCGGATGGCGAAGTTCTCCGAGCTGATGACGCCGCCGGCGAGCTGACGGTCGCCGGTTCCCCGGGGAAACCGGCCGGGGACGGCACGGGACGCCGCAGACCGTGCCTTGTGCCGGGCGGTGCCCGCCACCATCTACAATCGGCAGCAAGCGGCCCCGATGGCGCGGCCGCCAACTCCCCGCCTGCGGGCGGCCAACGAGGGCAACATGGAAGATCCGAGAGCGCTGGGCCTGGTCCCGATGGTGATCGAGCAGAGCGGACGCGGCGAACGCGCGTACGACATCTACTCGCGCCTGTTGAAGGAGCGCGTCATTTTCCTGGTCGGCCCGGTCAACGACGTGACGGCCAACCTGATCGTCGCCCAGATGCTGTTCCTCGAGTCCGAGAACCCGGACAAGGACATCAACTTCTACATCAACTCTCCCGGCGGCTCGGTGTCGGCGGGAATGGCGATCTTCGACACCATGCAGTTCATCAAGCCCGACGTCTCGACGCTGTGCGTCGGCATGGCGGCCAGCATGGGGGCCTTCCTGCTCGCCGCGGGCGCCAGGGGCAAGCGCTTCGCGCTGCCCAACTCGACGGTGATGATCCACCAGCCGTCGGGCGGCTTCCAGGGCCAGGTGTCGGACATCGAGCGGCATGCGCAGTTCGTCATCGACCTCAAGAAACGCTTCATCCGCCAGATGGCCGAGTTCACCGGCCGCCCGGCCGAGCAGGTCGAACTCGACCACGACCGCGACAACTTTCTCACCGCGGTGCAGGCGAAGGACTACGGCATCGTCGACCAGGTCTTGCAGAAGCGGGGGCAGGGCGGTTAAAGTCCCTGCACCCGGCACGACGGAACCCGCCCCCCGCACGCCCCCAGACCGCGCACCCGATGGCCGACAAGTCCACTGGCGACAAGCTCCTCTACTGCTCGTTCTGCGGCAAGAGCCAGCACGAGGTGCGCAAGCTCATCGCCGGCCCGTCGGTGTTCATCTGCGACGAGTGCATCGAGCTGTGCAACGACATCATCCGCGAGGAGGGTGCGACCACCGAGGCGACCCGCGGCGACAAGAGCAAGCTGCCCACGCCGCACGAGATCCGCAAGATCCTCGACCAGTACGTCATCGGGCAGGAGCCGGCGAAGAAGATCCTCTCGGTCGCCGTCTACAATCACTACAAGCGGCTCGAGTCCGGCACCAAGGACGACGACGTCGAGCTCGCCAAGTCGAACATCCTGCTGATCGGGCCCACGGGCTCCGGCAAGACGCTGCTGGCGCAGACGCTCGCGCGGCTGCTCGACGTGCCCTTCGTCATCGCCGACGCGACGACGCTGACCGAGGCGGGCTACGTCGGCGAAGACGTCGAGAACATCATCCAGAAGCTCCTGCAGAAGTGCGACTACGACATCGAGAAGGCGCAGCGCGGCATCGTCTACATCGACGAGATCGACAAGATCTCGCGCAAGAGCGACAACCCCTCGATCACCCGTGACGTTTCGGGCGAGGGCGTCCAGCAGGCGCTGCTGAAGCTGATCGAGGGCACGATCGCCTCGGTGCCGCCGCAGGGCGGGCGCAAGCACCCGAACCAGGAGTTCGTCCAGGTCGACACGACCAACATCCTGTTCGTCTGCGGCGGCGCGTTCGACGGCTTGGAGAAGATC